>CAZEBL010000187.1:0-6375 GCA_964510325.1 uncultured Melioribacter sp.
TGGATTACACCAATGCTACCATTACTTGCCGGAACTAAAAGAGCAAAATTGCTTGATAGAGGATTGATACAAGAGGGAGAAATAAAAGCTGATGATTTAAAATACTTTGAAAAAATTAAGCTGTTTAATGCTATGCTCGACTTTGACGAGGCGCCTACACTGGAAATTAATCAGGTTAATCTGCTTTAATCAGCAACTCTCTGTTAAATCGGTGTGCTATAAATTTTATCTCCCGGATTTTTTACTTGGTATACTTCCAATTTCTTGGTTTGCCTTCCATCAGCCACTCAGCCGAGGTTTCTATTCTTTTATTACGTGTTTCGTCGGTCTTTGCTTCTGTTATCCATTCAACATATTCTTTTTTGTGAGATGGACTAAAGTTCTCAAAAGTTTTAAATGCGGAGTTATTTTTCTTCAGTGCCTTAATAAAGTATTCGGGTACAACAATTTCTTTCCTTGTTTTCACAGAATTTTTTGAAGGAAGTTTTATGTCTTCGTCATTTAGCTTCTTAGCTTCTTTTATATATGAAAGCAAAATTTTGTCTTTAGGTAAATCCTTAAGAGAAGTTATTTTACCAAGATGACCCATTGCCGATTCCGATTTTGCATTCTGCATCAATTTTTTCTCTTTCATTAAAGAAGCTTTCCAGAATCCAAAAGCACAGTGCTGTTTGAACGCAGCCATACTGCACATCATTCCCTTATAATCGAAGTGAGGAAAACTCCACTTCATTGTTTCTTCAACTTCGGGACACGCTTTATGAACCAGTTCTCTCAAATGTTCTAAAATTGGTTTTGCAAATGGCTGTGACTTTGCAATATACGAATCAATCCGAGGATCTCTTTTATTCATTATGTTTTCTCACTTATTATGTTATTTTAAGATATGTATCGTTATTTTAACTATCAAATAATCACAAATATTTTATGATTTCCTTAATCAGGTTACTATTAGTTGTATTGTTGTTTACCAACTCACTTGTTTCCGCTTTTCCTCAAGACCGGGCAAGTTTAATTGTTGCTCAAGATGGATCTGGTAATTTCAAAACCATTACCGAAGCTCTGAATGCCGCTCCGCAACACAACAACAAAACATTTATCATACTTGTTAAGAACGGAACATATAACGAAAAGCTTTTCATTACCAAAAGTAACATCGCTATTGTTGGCGAAGACCGTGACAGCACAAAAATTGTTTTTCCCGAGTTGCGAAGAAACTGGCTTGCTCAATCGAACAGAACCGACTGGGGCTCGGGCACGATTAATATCGATTCAACCGTTGTTGGTTTTACGCTTGCAAATTTAACTGTTCACAACAATTATGGTTCGCTTTATGGCGATCACGATCATCAATTTGCAATACGCGGCTGGGGAACAAAAATAATTATCCTCAACTGCAATATAATTGCAGATGGCGGCGATACAATTGCATTATGGAATCCAAACGGAATGTATTATCACTCTAACTGTTACTTCGAAGGGTGGGTCGATTATGTCTGTCCACAAGGATGGTGTTATATAACCGAAAGTAAATTTTTCGGGCATAATTTATCTGCATCATTTTGGCATAATGGTTCGGTAGATAAAAATCAGAAGTTTGTTATACGATATTCATACTTTGATGGCGTCCCCGGATTTCCACTCGGAAGACATCATCGCGATGCACAAATTTTTCTGCTCGACTGCATCTTCTCTGAAAACATGGCTGATATTCCAATTTACTGGCCAGTATCTCCAAATGCTGTTACATGGCAGTGGGGCGAACGGCATTATTTTTACAACTGTCATAGAATTGGCGGTGACTACGACTGGTTTAAAGATAATCTTTCCGAAGCAGAGAACTCACCTTCGCCGGAAATAATTAATGCAAAATGGGCGTTCGATAACAAATGGGATCCTGAAAATGAAATGACACCGGTTCTTCCATTTGTTTCGTTACCAAATCCAAGGAATGGGTCATATTTTAACAAAGAGAATACTATTATTAAATGGACGCCCTCGCGTAATGCTGTATCCTTCAATATTTATTTCTGGAAATCAATTTATCCCCAGGCATTGAAGAGAGGGGAAAAATTAAAAACAGGAACTCATGCCGCCGGCGAACCGGTTTTTATCAGAAATCAGAAAGAAAATTATTTTGATCCGGGAAAGCTTGAAACAAATTCTACTTACTATTGGAGAGTTGATGAAGTGTTAATGGATGGTTCAATTAAAAACGGTCCGCTCTGGCATTTTACAACAAAGTAACTATGGCTCGATTTAAACTATACATAGAATACGAAGGTACTCGCTATAGCGGCTGGCAAATGCAAAAGAATAGTAAATCTATTCAGGGTAAGTTATACGAAGCTGCAGAAAAAATTTTTAAGAGTGGGCGAATTGAAATTTACGGTTCGGGAAGAACCGACGCGGGAGTTCATGCTCTCTGTCAGGCAGCGCATCTTGATGTTAATACTGTTCTTGCCCCTGAAATAATCAAGATGAAAATGAATGATGAACTTCCGGCAGATATAAATATTGTTGAGGCAGAAAAAGTTAATCCAAAATTTCATGCGCGTTACGATGCTAAAAGCAGAATTTACTTATATCAGATATCAAGAAGAAGAACCGCCTTCGGTAAACCATTTGTATGGTGGATTAAGGATAAACTTAATTTCGATAAAATGATTAAAGCATCAAAACATTTTGTCGGTATGCACGACTTTGTTTCCTTTGCCGATAAAGATGACGAAGAAAAATCTACAAAGGTTCTAATAGAAGATATTCAAATAAAAGAAGACGGCGATTTAATTTTGATTAGAATAATCGGTTCTCACTTTTTATGGAAACAGGTTAGAAGAATGGTTGGCGTTCTTGCAGAAATTGGAAGAGGAAACCTGACTTCGGACGACCTAAAATATTTCCTCGAACATAAATCACCAACTCCGGCTAAATATACTGCTCCGCCATCGGGACTTTTTTTAGAAAAGGTACTATACACAGGGGAAAGATTCCAGGCTGCATTACAACCAACAATTATTATCCCTTCCATGAAAATTGTATTGCAATAGATCTATATTGAGAAACAAACAATAATCAAGGCTCAATTATTAAATCGGCTTTGTCTACTTCTTGTTTCTTGATGGTTGGCATTTATTGTTTTGACTTATAGATGTTTAATGTAGCATCTTCTTCTTTTATGCTGCCGTCCTTCGTAATGCCGCCATTGTGCCTGAACTTTTGAATTACTTTCCAGCTCAGGATTTGATTCTGCATAAGAGATGTTATTGGCTATATATATTTTATTTATCTCATACATCATTAAAGCATTTACGCCTTTATCCTGATAGTCCGGGCGAACACCTGTTAGGTAAAGATCAACACGATCATTCTTCTTAAGTGCTTTTAGTATGTGAATAAATCCGAACGGGAATAATTTTCCTTTTGCTTTCTGGAATGCTTTAGATAATGACGGCATAGTAATTCCAAAAGCAACCACTTCATTCTTTTCGTTTAATACAACCGGTACAAATCCTGGTTTAATAAAACCAAAATATTGCTTAACATACAAATCAATCTGTTTTTCTGTGAGCGGCACGAATCCGTATATATTTTCATAAGCTTTATTCAACACATGAAAAATTTTGTGTGCATACGGAAGAAGATCTTTTGCTTTTTTTACTTCGAGCATTTTTAAATGATATCTTTCGAAAACTGCTTTTGCAATCCGCTCTACTTTTTCCGGAATATTTTTTGGGGGAACAAGTTCGTATTCAAGCCAGTCAATATCTTTTTTGTAGCCGTATCTCTCTATATGAACGGAGTAATAGGGATAGTTATAGATTGTTGCAATTGTAGGTATTTCTTCAAAGCCCTCTATCAACATTCCCTCCGGATCCATATCCGTAAATCCGAGCGGACCATGTATAGACTCGCATCCTTTTTCCTTTGCCCAGCTTTCAACTCCGTCGAACAATTTTTGAGATACTTCCTCGTCATCAATAAATTCAATATATCCAAAGCGTGCAATCTTTTTGCCGACTTTTTCATTATAGCGATTATTAATTATGCCGGCAATTCGTCCAACCAGCTCATTGTTTTTATAAGCAAGCCAGTATTGAGCTTCGCAAAATTCAAGCGCGGGATTTTTGGCTGTGTCCAGATTTCTATATTCATCCATTAAGAGAGGGGGAACCCAGTATTTATTACCCGAATAATGTTTGTAAGGAAATTTAATAAACTTCTTAAGATCGGATTTGGTTACAACCTTCTTTAATTCAACGCTCATTTAATTCCCGGCTAGATAGATAAGCAATTAATTCCATTAATGAATCTGCTCAAAGATAATTTTATTTAGGTTCAGAATGCAACTGAAAAATTGTAATCATTGTAGGTATTAAAAATTTTTAAAATAACCATAGCTACTTCCTCTTTTGAAACAATTACGAAGAAATGGTTAACTTTTGATGTTCAATAGAGAAAAATTTTTGTAAATGTTAGAAAGTAAATCGCGGGTTCACCCATACTGGAAACCTCTTATTGCAGTTGTGTTTTGGGGCGGGTCGTTTATAGCAACAAAATATGCTCTGGAAGAAGTTAAGCCGCTTGTCATAATTCTGCTAAGACAACTTTTAGGAATTGGGTTATTATCTATTATTGCAATTCATCAGAAAAAGAGTTTTGCAATTAATATTAAAGATCACAAGTGGATTTTGTTGCTATCCGGGATTGCTTCGTTTCATCTCTGGATTCAAGTAACAGGATTACAATACACATCGGCTTCAAACACTGGCTGGATAATCGGTATCACACCTGTTTTTATGGTTCTGCTTGCATTAATTTTCTTCAAAGAGAGTGTTTCACCAATTCAAATATCTGGAATTGCAATTTCATTTTTGGGACTGCTGCTTCTTGTAAGTAAAGGGGATCTTTCTTCTATCGATTTGATTTCGAATAAGGGCGATTTGCTTGTGTTATTGAGTTCGTTTACCTGGGCCGCATACTCGCTTGTAGGGAAAAAGATAACTATAAATTATCCGCCGCTGATGACAATTCTTTATCTTTTTGTAATGATGTCCTTATACTTAATCCCGTTCACTATAACAGGCGAGAATATCTCTTCTGTTATTTCTCTTTCATTAACCGGGTGGATATCTATTCTCTTCCTTGGAATCTTTTGTTCCGGAATTGCTTATGTATTGTGGGCTCAGGCACTTAGCGAAATGCAAGCTACTAGAGTCGGTACGTTTTTATACATAGAACCGTTTGTTACAGTCTTTGCTGCATGGGTTCTTTTAAACGAACAAATAAGTTTCTTAACTTTTGTAAGCGGATTAATAATAATCGGCGGCGTAATTCTGGTAAATAGAAAATAAAAATGAGTGTGTGAATGAAAACAAAATTTATCATTCAGCTTATAATTGCTTTCTTAATTTTTTCTGTTGAACCCTTTAATGCACAAACCGATGAAGGAGAAATAAAATCTTTTGTAAAATCATTATTAAACGACGTTTCCTTTTCGGGTCAATGGTTTCTATCGTACCAGAAAGAAAGGGTGCGGAATGTATCGGATAATGAATTTCTGCTTAAGAGAGGATATATAACTTTCAATAAAAATTTAACGAAAACCTTTCGGTTAGAATAACACAGGATGTAAATGTGGATCGCGAAGGAGATGGAGAGGGCGATATTGAAATCCGTTTGAAGTACGGTTTTTTACGATATCAGTTCAGCGGTGGAAATTTATTTTACAAACCATATCTAGAATTTGGAATGGTTAGCCGTCCGTGGATCGATTTTGAACAATCGATAAACCGCTATCGCGTTCAGGGAACAATGTTTCTTGAACGAAACGGAATATCTAGTTCTGCCGATTATGGCTTAAGTTTGGTTACTCTGCTTGGTGGCGAACTTGATGAAGATTATCAAAAAAATGTAAGCAGAAGTTTTCCGGGTAAATATGGAAGCTTTGCTATTGGAATTTTTAACGGTGGAGGATATCACGCTATTGAGAAGAATGAGAACAAAATGATCGACGGAAGATTATCAATCCGTCCAGTTCCCGAAATAATTCCGGGACTTCAATTAAGCTTTGTCGGTGCTTACGGAAAAGGGAATGTTGGTTCTTCACCGGAGTATAAAACCGTTGCCGGAATTTTATCTTATGAAAGTAGAATAATCGATTTAACCGGAACATATGATAGCGGAACGGGGTTTGAAGACGGAGGTAAACTCAATTCATCCGGTAAACCGCCTTCTAATAACGGTTACTCATTTTTTGCCGATTGGAATATTTCCAAGACGCCATTCAATTTAATTGGGAGATATGATAAATTTACTTCCGATTCCGGAATTTTTAAATCGATATCCGAGCGGTACATATTTGGATTTGCCTAT
>CAZEBL010000188.1:0-6309 GCA_964510325.1 uncultured Melioribacter sp.
TGTTTTGATAGTTTTCCAATTGTTCGTTAAGGTTATCAAGCATGGAATCACGCTCGGCATCGTTGAATTCGATACCGATTATTTTTTCTGCATGCTGAATATTCTCTTTAGTGATCTTCTTCTCTTGAGCAATTGATGATGAGAAAAGAAATACTCCAAGAATGAGAGCTATGCAAAGTTTATTGAATATTGTCATAATTCACCTCTTATATATTAAAGATTGAGACGCAAAGTGCGCAGAGGAATTGCAGAGAACGCAATGTTTGCAACTTTGCTCACAACACGTAATAATCTACCTGATTAATTTAATAAGTTTTGTTTCGTTTCCTTTTATTTCTAATAATAATTTGTCGCCGCTAACTTTTATGTTCTTACCATCCTCCTCTAAAAAATTTGTTTCAATAATTTTAGAAGGAGTAAATGGTAATTTTATTTCAACTTTGGAATCGGTTCCTCTGGATTCATAGATTGTAATGATTAATGCACTCTCATTTTCTTCTGCTTGTTTGATAGATGTTATAATAACATTTTGCGGTGTTACCTGAATAAAAGATTTTTCAAGCGGTAAATCTCCCTGATGCGAATCAGTTGTAAAAGTAATTAGCGGGTAATTGAATTCATACCCTTTAAAAACGGTTTGGCTTTCTTCAACTTTTCCTTTGTGCGGATATAAAGCATATTCAAAAGTATGGTATCCACGGTCGGCTGTTGGATCCGGCCAGATTGGTGAACGCAATAGTGAAAGCCGCATTACATTGTTGCGGGTATCGTATCCGTATTTGGATTTGTTAAGCAGACTGATTCCAAAATCATTGTTGGATAAGTCAGCCCACTTCTGTGCATTTACTTCCCATTTCCCTTTATCCCACTGTGCTTTAAGTGTAGTAGATCTTTTTATTGTTCCGAATGGAATTTCATAAGTTGCGACTGTATCAGACACATTCAATTCGAAAGCGACTTTTAACATTGTTTTACTTTCCCACCATTCTACATCTGTTTTGAAATCGATCCGGTCAATTCCTTTGTAAAGTATAACATCCTGTGTGAAAAATGTATTTGGAAAATCTTCAGTAGGAAAACTTTTAACAACACCCGGTTTCAGATAATCGCGTGTAATACGCAATACAGATTTAACGGGACCGTCTTCGATAAGTTTAACGCTTCGTAATGTGGAGGGAAATTCTTTTCCGGTCAATCCTATGTTCCAAGCATCCCACGCACTCGGTAAATCCTCTAACAATTGCAGTTTATTTCCATCCCCTTTCAATAATTCTTTTTGAAGATTCTTATCGTAAATACTATTCAATAATCCTGTTTTTGCATCGGCAGTTATTTTGAAAAATTCATTCTCAAGAGTTTCGCCAGTAAGGTTTGATAAACTTTCTGATTTTAATTCTTTGTTCGATTTCTTAATTACAAATGTTTTATAGCCCAACGCCGGAACATCTTTGGCTATAAAAATAATTTCATTTGTAAGCTTATCTTTCTTTTGAATTTGAGAGGCAACTTCATTACCGTTCGAATCATAAATGGAGTAACTCTCACTATCACCTTTTGGTAGTTCTAATTTTGCAACTTCGGTTCTTAACCAGGAGAGGGGATTAAACACAACAATTGCCTTCCCGTCTTTGATACCGGAAGTATTTATTTGTGATGATAAAGAAGAAAGCGATTTGTTTAATGTAAAATTTGCAAGTTGATTTGCTTCCTTGTAGTCAATGTCGGAATCGATATATACTTCTCTTATGCTTGAACCGGGAAGTATATCATGAAACTGATTAAATAAAACAGTCTTCCAGGCGTCTTTTATTTTATCTGAATTGTTGACATTGCCAAATAAGGTTGAGAGGGAATTAAATTTTTCTGCATTTGTAAGTAACACTTCATTTAGCCGGTTCCATTTCTTTGTGTTTGATTGAGTAGTCGCGGTCCCCCGATGGTATTCCAGATAGAGTTCGTCGTTCCATGTAGGAACTTTAGAAAGATCCTGTTTGCGGATCCAATCGATATAATTTTGAGCCGTATTAAATTCAATTGAAGGATAAATATAAAGTTCTCTCAGTTTATCGATACGAGCCATCATTTCGAGCGATGGTCCTCCACCATGATCACCTACACCGAAAAGAACGAGCAGCTTTGTTAATCCTGTGTTTGCTTCGTATTGACGGAGCCAGTCAACAAGTCCGAATGGATTATTAATTTCATTTACATAGCTGAAAGGGAAGTAGGTAAGTATTTTTGATCCGTTGGGTGACTGCCACCAGAAGAGTCGGTGCGGAAAAACATTTGTATCGTTCCATCCAATTTTTTGAGTGATAAATGCATCGAGTCCGCCAAGCAGCATAAATTGCGGAAGGTTCCAGTTGTAACCGAATGAATCCGGGTTCCAGCCGATCCGTGCTTGCTTACCGAAATACTTACCGAAAAATTTTTGTCCGTATAACAATTGTCTTGCCCACGAATCACCACTTGGTAAATTACAATCGGGTTCTACCCACATTCCGCCGGAAATTTCCCACCGACCTTTATCAGAATAACTTTTCATTTGTTCAAACAGATCGGGGTAATCATCTTTCATCCATTCATATAATGCTGCCTGACTTTGAGTATAGGTAAAATCCGGGCGTGCTTTGAACATATTCATAACAGCAGAGAAAGTTCTCTTGGTTACTTCCTCAGTCTCTTTTTTACGCCATAACCATGCTGCATCTATGTGTGCGTTAGCAACAAACTGAAGTGTGAATTTTTTTGCGAAATCAGAGATTGGCTTTAAGTCTTTTATAACTTGATTTGCAGATTTTACAAAAGCAGTTGTGTCGCCACTTTTTAGTGCTTCTGTATTTATTTTTGTTGCCAGTTCCTGAAGTAATTTTCCAAGTTTCTCTTTCTCGGATTTTTTTATTTTAGATAGATCAACACCTGGATCTATTTTTACTCTTTCATTACTTTGATAAGTATCGAAGCTTAGTAATTTCTGTCCAACTTTAAAACTTAGCGAGAGGTTCTTAATCATCTTTTGAAAAGTGAGTTCTTCGGCAAAATCGACTTTTGCATTAATTATACGTAGCGGTCCGCCGGTGTTAATTGCTTTAATAAGTATGACATATTTAGTTCCGGGTTTAACATCATCGGATAAGATTGTTTCACCATCCCAACCAAATTTCCCTTTGTAATCGCCATTGATCCAGATGTAACTATAATCATCAACTGTATTGATGAATTTGATGCTTCCTTTTAGCGGAATACCGGAAATAGTTTGAGGCAACTCAATTTCTTTACGGAACCAGCATGAATCAAGCGTGAACCTCTGGTTGAGTGTAGCACTTTGCCATTGTGTATCATCATAACCGGATTTAGAAATTTCTTCCGGTTTGAGAGAAAAGTTGGTAGAGTATTTCCAGTTGTTAAACGTAACTTCATTTAGTTGGTTTAATTGATCTACAAGTTTGTCAACGTTGCTTTGTGAATGGATAGTGGAAGCAATTAATAATAGTAAAATAATTTTTTTCATTTCTCATTCCTTGTTAAAAAGATAATAGATTAACACGCAAAGATCGCAATGAAAGCGCAGAGACCGCAGAGTTAAAGATTGTTTACAATTCTGTGAATTCCTTCTTTCATTAGTTTTACATGAAAATTTAATAGCAAACCTAATTTTAAGTTTGTTAATCTTAAATAGGTCAATAATTGAGAATAATTTACAGGATCTAAAATCTCCTGAGCCTTTATTTCAACAATTACTTTTTTATCGATTAATAGATCAAGCCTGAATCCAACATCCTGTTTAACTTATTTGTAAATAAATAGAATCGGGACTTCTACATCGACATTTAATCCTTTCTCTTTAAGATCATGTGCAAGTGAATTTTTATAAACAGATTCAAGTAATCCAGGACCAATTGATTTGTGTAACTCTATAGCTGTTTCAGTAATTATTGATGAAATCTCGTTTTCATGCATTGATTATCCCCCTCGAAAATGTAAAAGATTAACACGCAGAGGTCGCAAAGTATATGCAGAGATCGCAGTATTAAATTTTTATTCTCAGCGAACTTTGCGATATCTCCGCGTTCTCTGCGTGTAAATCTTTAATGACTTTTTATTTTGAAAATCTTTTATACAGCAGCCAGGTGAAGAAAACCGAAATACCCAGAATTATTGCCGGAATAATTATTCCCAGAGCCGGGTCGCCAATGCGCTGTGCCTGTTCAATCTGTGCTATCATTTATCCCCCTTGTTGTGATGTTTACGGTAATAATACCATGCTAATATTAAACCGAGGAATGAAGCTGCATAAGCAATTGACATTCCGATTACCATTGCAAATCCCTTATCCATTTATTTCCTCCCAACGCGCATTGCGTTCTAATTGTTCTAAGTAATCGTGCTGTTTCTTTTCGTACTCTCCAGAAATTACTTTCAGTTTTGGATCAATAATCCAATGCATTAGCCATGTTAAGAATATTCCTATAAAAAGCAGTATGAATCCCCATACATCCAATAATATACTTAATACCGTTCCAATCATTAGAAGTATATAGCAGATAGGTGAAATGATAATTGCAATCCAATCTTCTTTTCTCCATTCATCTGCTTCCCATGGTTTCCAATCTCTTTTAATAAATCCCATTTATTTTTCTCCTCCATTTTTCAATTCAACATGAGTAAGCAGACCAAGTTTTTGTGCTTCACGTTTTACAGGTTCCCACCATCCAATAGGTCGTGCCTGAACATAATATTTTATTAAGTGTTCCATTGGCTCGTGTTTAGTTAGTAATGTAACCGGAATAAAGATTAATGCACCTAATAACATTAACAACCAGAACTGTTGATAATCCGGAAGCGGGGGAATAACACCCCAATGCGGAAGTATCCAAACTACTAACCAACTCAATCCAAGATTTGCAATCCATGCTGACAAATAACCCCACGCATTAAAGCGCCACCATACAACCTGAAGAATATTCGGAAGCCAGATTCCCGCAGCCATTAACCACAATGCAAAGATTAACCACGAAGTAATATCTTCCATCATTAATCCATAGAAGAATGAACCGAGCAGAAGAATTAACGTTGCAACTCTTCCAACCCATACTAATTCTTTTTCACTCGCTTTCGGTTTGAAATAGTGAAGGTAAAGATCACGTGTGAAATACATTGCGCCCAGATTTAAGTGAGATGCAATTGTAGAAACGTGAATTGCAATTAATGCTGCAAAGAAAAATCCGATTAACCCGACCGGCAAATATTCAAATCCTAATCTAAACCATCCTAATTCATATTCTGCTTGAGTTGGAATGTTTGGCGATATGACATAGAATGCAAGAATTGCTGCAGCCCAGATGGAGTTGCGTGTTAATACGAGAGCTGTTCCCCACCAGATGCTGTAGCTGGCATCGCGGACCGACTTAGCACTTTGAATCCTTTGTGCTTCAACATACCAATCGATACTTGTTCCCATTCCGAATCCGCCAATAACAGCAATCACCATCATTGTAATAAACCATGCAACTGGAAAATCTCCTTCGAACCATCCCGTGAATGCAAAAGGATTCATTCTCCATGATTCACCCAATAAAGTTAATTTATCTGCAATTACAGTTGGGCCACCGGCTGCCATTATTCCCCAAACAGAAACAATTATTATCATTAAGAACGCAATAATGCCTTGCTGGAAGTCAGCCATTATAACTCCCCAGTATCCGGCAGCAAGAACATAGATAGCACAGAGGGAAGAGAAGAGAACCAGACCGATCCAGAGATCCCAGCCAAACAAATACTGACAGACTTTACCCATTGCAATACCGACCCATCCGAGTATGAACATATTCATAAATACTTGCCAGCCGGAGATCCATCCACGCAGCATTTCTGCACCAAGACCATGAAAGCGGATTGTATTCCATTCAGCTTGAGTATATGCAAGTGAGCGCCGGAAAATTCTTGTTGATACAAATGCACTTATTGCACACCATGCCGCAAAAAATGTGTACCACAATCCGGCAATTCCATACTTATATACGACTCCGGTTACCCATATTGGTGTATCGGTTGCCGTATGTGTAGCATAAACCGATGATGCGGGGAGCCACCACGGTAATCCGCGTCCGGCTAAAAAGAAATCTGATTCGGATCGTTTACCAAGCCGGTAGAACGCAACGCCCAATCCTACCGTAACCATAAGGAATAAAACGACCCAGAACCAATCAAGGAATTGAAATTCAACCATTAATTACCTCGTTTATAATTGGGAATTTTATTTTTGGAATTTGCGAAGAAGAGATTCTTGATGCTGGATACTTAGTGCTG
>CAZEBL010000189.1:0-6307 GCA_964510325.1 uncultured Melioribacter sp.
ATTTTATTTCCTTCTCATTATAGTCAATTTTTGATTCATTCGGTAAATCAGAATTTTCAGAAACTATCTCCGACTTACCTTCAAGCATTACATTCACATTTTGAAAATATGCAGAGATATTTTTAAGATCACTCCCGGTTACTACCTCATTATCTACAGCAGATATTTGAAGAGTTATTTTTTCAGTTGAGGATTTAAGTGTGAACTTAACAGAGTTGTGTTTTTGAAGTTCATTCTCAATGATATCTAAAGTTAATAATTCATCCTTTAAAGATGGATTATCGGTTCCCATAGGCTCTTCGGTTAACTGATCTGAATTGGTATCATTAACCAGAGTAAGCTTGTTCACGTCCGTATTAATTACCTGATTAATTCCAGCAATGAAAGCAAGCATTGATTCTTCATTTATAATTGTATCAGTTTTGGTTAAATTTGCATCCTCAATTTGATAAATTTCCTTATTAATACTTTCTATCCTTGCAGAAGATTCATTGATAATAACTTTTAATTGATTCATCAAGCTATCATTTATAGGGATTTCGATATCAAAATCATTGACACTGGAAAGTAAAATATCGAGAGGATTCTGAACCGCATCAGGGTTGACATCATTAATTTCATCGGATGTAATATTAATAATATCTGCAAATAGATAGGTTTGCTCACCAATTCCCGAGGAGGTTGGATTAAAAGGAATTGAATCCTTTGAGAGTTTATTAAAGAATAACGGATTTAAGTTCATTCGACACTTATAATTCTGTTCACTAATTCTGGTTTAAATTCTGCAATTATTTCAGCTGCCTTTTTCTTCTTCATAGAAAAAATTATGTCTCTTGCTATATTATCGTTATAACCCTGAATTATTTTAGCAGCTTTTTTAGAATCCATTGTTTCGTATAGTTTTACCGAGTTTTTTATCCATTTGTTATACACACTATCCTTCATCGAATTCTTTTTTGTTAAATCTGGTGCAGATGCCTGAACCGGTTCAGTTTGACTTTTTTGTTCAAGTAGCTCTTTTATCTTTCTAAGTTCTTCAAATAGTGCCTTAGAACTATCAGAAAAAGTTGATGCGCTTATTTTAACATCAGCAGGTTCAGGGCTTACTCTATTAGGAAAAGGAGAATTTTTTAGACTATCTTTTTTTGCAATAACAGGGACTTGCTCGGTTTGCTTATTCTCTGCAACAGCCGGTTTTTCTGTTTTTGTTTGTAAAGAATCCGGTTCTACCGATGAGAAATCGAGAGCAAAAATATTTTTATAGTTCGAAGCACCATAATACATTGCACCTGTAACTAAAATAAAAGTAATAAGCAATATCATTACATATATCAGTTTATCTTTCATTCTTCCTTCCTTATAAAATTACTTATAGCTATTTCATCCATTTGTTTTAATTCTTCTCTATTATTTTCGAAGAAAAATTCCTCTTGTTTATTCTCTTTAAGTGTTTCAAAAATTTTCAATTCTTTTTTCTTTTGAATCAATTCTGTGTGTTTCTGTTCTCTCCTCTGCTTTAGTTCGAGGATTTTTTTTTCAATATTATGAACATCTTTTTCCAAATTTCTGATATGCATTCTGGCACTCTTAAATTCGTAAACCTTTATCTGTCCTGAAGTAATAGTTTCGAACAGCTCGCTCTTTTTATCTAAAAGTGCTTTTTTCTTTGCTTCAGAATTTTCTATCTCTCTATCAATAAGAGAAATTTCTTTCAATATTTTTTTTTCAAGAACTTATTTGATTCTTATTATATGATCGAACTTAAAACTTAACTTTGCCACTATATTTATTTATGATTATTTATTTCAATAATCTGGGATAACTTATAAACCGTTTCGTTATATGCAGCTTTTTCTAAAATATCCTGCTTTAGAAACGAGCGTAATTGTCCTATCTTTGATAACGCACGGTCGATAGAAGGATTGCTACCCTTTACATAAGCACCAATATTTATTAAGTCTTCTGCTTCGCGATATGTTGCAAGGATTTCATTGAAAATCATTACTCTCGAATAATGTTCGTTATCGATTATATCCGGCATAACTCTGCTTACACTTTGTAAAGTATCAATTGCCGGGTAGTGACCTTTGTTTGCAAGTTTACGAGATAGTACGATGTGACCATCGAGAATAGACCTTACAGCATCTGCAATCGGTTCAATCATATCATCACCGTCGACAAGTACAGTATAGATTCCTGTAATCGAACCTTTATCAGAGTTTCCGGTTCTTTCGAGCAATTTAGGAAGTAATGAAAACACAGATGGTGTATAGCCTTTTGATGTTGGCGGTTCTCCAATTGTTAACCCAATTTCTCTCTGTGCCATTGCAAATCTTGTTACAGAGTCCATCATCAGCAGAACATTTAATCCAAGATCTCTAAAATATTCGGCAATTGTAGTTCCTACGTATGCAGCTTTCATTCTTACAAGAGGTGATTTGTCGCTTGTTGCAACAACAACAACGGACTTTCTCATTCCTTCTTCACCAAGGTCCTTCTCAATAAACTCCCTTACTTCTCTTCCCCGTTCGCCAATTAAGATAATTACATTTACATCAGCACTTGTATTTCTTGCAACCATACCAAGAGTAACACTTTTACCAACACCGCTACCTGCAAAAATTCCAACACGCTGACCTCTACCAACAGTTAGTAATCCGTCAATTGCTCTAACTCCTGTTTGAATAGGTGTGGTAATTCTTTTTCTTTCAAGCGGGTTGGGTGGTTCTCTGTGTGCATCACGTATAGATGAATATCTTATTTCACCTTTACCATCCATTGGATTTCCCAGTCCGTCTATAACACGACCAAGTAGATCCTTCCCCAAACCAACTGAGAATTTTCTTCCGGATGCTTTTATTTCACAAGCCGGAGAAATACTATTTACTTCTCCAATAGCAATTGAAAGAACTTTTCCATCCTTAAAACCAACTACTTCTGCTTTACAAAGCTCTTTACCATTCCGGTCAATTACCGAACAAATTTCTCCCATAACTGCATTTGGACCGGCGGAAACAATTACAAGTCCAATTACATCAAGTACTTTACCATTAACTCTAATTGATTCTGCACCTGAGATTACTGATTTATATCTGTCTAATATTTCGAAGATTGATATCATGTTTTTACTCATTATCAATACTTTCTTCAAGCTTTCTTCTCAATTCTTCCAGCTGAGTAGAAATTCTTGCATCAACATTTCCAATTTCAGTTTCAACAAGGCATCCGCCGCGTTCAATCCTATCATCTTCTTCAAATTTTATTTTACTGAAAGTGGTGCTGCTAATTAAATTTCTGCTGTAATTATTCAGTTCTTTCATATCCTCTGGATGAAATTTAATTCTTACTTCATTAGCACCGATTACTTTGGAAATTGCTTCTTTAACCACTTCGTTAATAATTGATTGTTCTTTAACTTCTTTTTGAATAATCTTTCTTGCAAGTTCAACTGCTGTTCCAACAACAAGTCGTTCGAATGATTGCTCATACTCTTTCAATTTCTGATCGAAATCATCAATTATGTGATAAACCTCTTCGTATTTACGGTAAAGTTTGTCGGTGTATTCCTTATCCAATTCTAATTTTAGTTTCTGCTGTCCATCAACAATTCCCTTAGCATAGGCATCTTCAACTTGTTTTTTTACAGGAACAGCTTCTTCTCTTCTTTCCTCTTCTATTATTATAGAAGCCGATTTCAAATTCAACTTAGGTGCAGCATTTAACCTTAGAATATTAGACATAAACTTCCTCCGGACCGCCTCTAAGGTTAAGTGAAATTTGTCCCGCTTCTTCAAGTGCTTTAATTATATCAATAATTCTTGCCTGGGCATCTTCAACTTCTTTTAGTTTTACCATACCCATGTATTGTAATTCTTCTTTCAATAAATCCGCAGCACGTTCGGACATATTTTTGAATATCTTTTCTTTCAATCTCTCATCTGCAATTTTAAGTGATAATGCGAGGTCTTTTCTATCAACTTCGCGTAATATCTTCTGAATATCTTTATCGGAGATGTTAATAATTTCATCGAATATGAACATCAATCTTTTTACCTGGTAGGATGTATCGGGATCTTTTTCTTCTAGTTTAACAAGAATATCTTTGGTAATGGTTACGTTTAACCGGTTGAGAATTCCAGCAAGACATTTTGGGCCTCCAAGTTTTCCAACGGATTGACTCATAGATAATCCGGCAATATCGTCCACAACGTGTTCAATTTGTTTAAGAGTTTGCGGAGCTATTTTCCCTAAAGTTGCAATACGATGTGCAACATCAATTCTTAGATCTTCTGGTAATTCTTTCAAAGCGTTAGCTGTTTGCTCAGGTGATAATTGAGAGAGAATTAATGCCATAGTTTGAGGATGTTCTTTATTTAGAAAGTTTATCAACTGAGCCGGTTCAGCTCTTTTTAATACGTCGAAACCCTTTAGAGTTGTTAATCTTTTTACTTTATCAATAATCTCGTGTGCTTTTGGAATACCGAATGTCTTTTCAAGAAGATTCTGTGCAAAGTCGATACCTCCTTCAAGAACATATTCCCGTGCAGTAACCATGCTATAAAACTCATCGATTACAATATCTACGGTTTTAGAAGGAATGTTTCTAACTTTTGTGATCTCTGCTGAAAGAGATTCAATATCTACCGGATCAAGATACTTGAACACTGCAGAAGCAGCTTCAATGTTAAGCGCAACCATAAGCATTGCTGCTTTTTGGATTCCGGAAATATCCTTTAATCGTTCATCTTTTATCATATTAGATTTCATCCTCGTGCATCCATGCGTTTATAAGTTTTGCAGCATCAAGTGGATTTTTAGCAACATAGTTAATAATCTTTTCGTGCTGATTTTTCTTAAGCAAAGCTTCATCAGAAATTTCATCTTCAAGATCACCTATTGGTAATATTTTTTTCTTGGGCAGATTCAATTGAGGGCTGAAGTTTGGTTCCTGTTTTGCTGTTAATACCGGAGCAGTAGTTGGAGAAGCTACTGCTAATTCACCAGGGTTAAAAGTACCAATAACAATTTTTTCCGACTTTAACTTCTTCATTAAACTTTTTAGAACAAGCATAGAAGAGACAATAGCAAAGATTATTAATGCCAGTTTTATCCATTCATCAGGATTTGGTAGAAATGAACCGGCTTCTTCGATCTGAATATCATCTAATTGTTTTTCTTCAAACGGTATGCTCACAAGAGAGAACTGATCATTACGCTGTAAATTTATTCCCACTGCATTTTTTATAATCTCTTCTAATTTATTCAGTTGTTCTTGTGGACGAGGTTCAAAAGTTACTTCTGTTTTACCATCCTTAACAGTTTTCTTAGCAATATCGTTAACAACTGCAGCAACACTCAATCTTTGAATATTTCCAGAACCTTCAATAACCTTTTGAATTGTTTTACTGATCTCGTAATTGGTAAGTGAATTTTCATTTGCCTGGGATGTAGAATCGCTTGTAGTTATTCCCGCATTATTCGATTTAATTGTTTGTTCGCTTATTGCTACCTGAGAATCCGGGTCATACTGCTCCATTGTCTTTTCAACCTGATCAAAATTCAGGTCTGCATTTACCTGAACCATTGCATTTCCGTATCCAAGAACATTATCCAGAATTGACTGGGCTTTCTTTGCAAGATAGTTTTCTACATTCTGTTTAATTTCATATTGTTTTGATGAAGCATACGCAAGCGGTCCTTCTTCACTTTCATTGGATAGAATCCTTCCCTGTGTGTCGATAATTGAAATCTTACTCGGTGGTAAACCTTCAACGCTTCCACAAATCAAATTTACTATTGATGTTATATTTTCTTTTGATAAACTGGAATTATTCCTCAGTTTAAGCACAATCGATGCTGATGGGAATTTTTCTTCCTCTTTGAAAATGGATTTTTGCGGGATAACAATATGAACTCTTACTCCAGATACTCCATCAAGCTGTGCAATTGTTCTGGCAAGTTCACCTTCAATTGCTCGTTTGAAATTTATCTTCTGCATAAACTCGGACATACCCATAGTGGACTTATCAAATATTTCATAACCAATAACACCCGAACTTGGAATTCCTCTTCCAGCTAAGGCCAAACGTGCTTCATAGACTTTTTCTTTAGGGACTTTAATTGTTTGTCCATTGTCGTCAATTTTATAAAGAATCTTTTGACCGCTTAGATAATCGACAACCTTAGAAGCATCTTCGGCAGCTAAACCGGAATACAAAGTTGAATAAGTCGGTTCATTCATAAAGAACAAAAGAATAAATAAGAGCCCGATAGTTAATACAACACTACCAAGCATCATAAATTTCTG
>CAZEBL010000190.1:0-6282 GCA_964510325.1 uncultured Melioribacter sp.
ATTTCATCAACTTCAGCTTTGGTACGCCCTTTCTTCTCCGCTTTGTTGATATAATGCGTATAGACACTTGCAAAAGGCATTTTGTAAACTCTAGTATTATCCATTGTCAGTCTTTACTTATAAATCTATGTAATTAACCTTTAATCCGGATCACTTGTTTTAATTTCGTTTTTACCTGGCAAACAATCAATAGCTATTTATTAAATAGTTTGTTATAGTAATAACAATAACCTATATAAAAACATTCAAGAAAACTTAATGATAGGGTGAAATGATTGATATATTTATTAGAGCAGAATTCAGAATGACAGCAGTGAAATAAAAAACCCTCTCTAAATTTAGAGAGGGTTCTCTTTGTGGATATTTGTGACTTTGTGTATTAGTGGCAGAGAAGAAGGTGTTTCCTACCACCAAATCACTAAATCAAAAAACGACACTAACTATTTCAATTCAGGCGTTCTTCCGGGAGTCCATGGTGCGCCCACTTTCTCTAATTCAGATTCAAGACCTTTTATATCAACTTCACTAATTTTCTTCAACTGTTGCAGAACCGGTTGAATCTCTTCGTAAAGAACATTATAAGCAATCTTCTGCTTTTCAGTTACGTTAGAAGTTGAACGCATCTGTGAACCGATCATTGTTCTTAATCTTCCGGTTAATGTAACTTCTCTTGGTGGAGTCTCTTCTGCACTTGCGGCTACCGGAGGTCCACTGAATTTGAATTGAATTTCATCAAGATCCTTTGCTATTACATTAGCTTTCTTCATCAGGTCAAAAGTTGCACCCGGTGTGTTATTGATTGTCTGACGGATTGTCTCTACCTTATTTGCAAGTTCATTTGCAAATCTTTGAGCACCCATAACAGTTCTTACAAGTTCTGCACCTTTCTTCTGGAATGCAGTAAGTTCAGCTCTATTTTCAGCTGGTAACGTTGTGTTGTTCAATACAACAACATTAAAATCAACCGGACCGGATAATTTTTTCTCTTCACCTCTGTAGACCATTGAAAGCTCAACGCTGTATTTACCGGGCATTGCAAAAATTCCGCTGTTCTGTCTTGCAACCGGATCGAACTTATTATTGCTTGCCATTACAGGTGATGTACTTTCATACCGCAAATCCCAAACAATTCTGTTTATTCCGGCAGAAGCCGACTTTGTTATTTTCTTAACAACCATTCCTGTTTCATCTTTGATGGTGAAAATAAAATAAGGAGCTTTCTCTTGCTGCTCAGTACGGAGATCATCAAACGAAGGTTGAGGAATCGGCTTACCGTCTTTAAATAATTCTCTCTCTTTTTCCTTTCGTTCTGCCTTCAAAGTTTTAGGAACATTTTTTACATAATAAGTAATTGTTGCACCGAATTCGGGATTAGGAGATTTAAAATAAGTTGAGCCCTGACCGTAACGTCCACCCATTTGAACATAAGTTAATGCATCTTTTACCGGGAAGATGTGAGAATCCATATCCATAATTTCTTTTGATGCAAGACGGAGAGGAGTGAAATTATCCAGTATATAAAATCCTCTTCCAAAGGTTGCAATTATAATATCGTTTTCACGTTTATGAAGAACGATGTCGCAGACTTTTATTTTCGGTAATCCGCTTTTTAGTTCAATCCATTTTTCTCCACCGTCAAGACTGAAATAAAATCCCCATTCGGTTCCAACAAATAAAAGATTAGGATTTACAAAATCCTGTTCAATTGTATTAACCGGACCGTTAACGGGAAGATTTGCAGCAATCGATTTCCATGTTCTTCCTTTATCTGTGCTCTTGAAAATGTATGGTTTGAAGTCATCACGTTTATGATTATTGAATGAAACATAGACAACGTTTTCATTAAACTTATCTGGAAGAACATCACTTACTAGAGTGTATTTAGGAACATCAGGAATTTCAATCTTGCGCCAGGTCTTTGCATCTTCAGTAACCTGAACTAATCCATCATCTGTTCCTGCCCATAATAAATTTTCTTTAACCGGTGATTCTGCAAGAGAAACTATTAATCCGAATAACGATGTACTAACATCTTTTGCTACCGCTTCATATGGCCAGTATTTACCCATTACAGGAAATGAATTACGGTCAGTTTGAGTAGAAAGATCATCGCTTATTGTAGTCCAGCTATCGCCTCTGTTATCACTTCTGAATACTCTTTCTGCAGCACAATAGATTCTTGTTGGTGAGTGAGGACTGATAATAAGGGGAGTATCCCAATACCATTTATAAGTTTTTTCACCTTTTCCCGGTTCAGGACGGATACTTACTGCCTCACCGCTTTTTTTATCGAAACGAACCATACCGCCGTATTGAGACTCAGCATAAACAATATTAGAATTTGTAGGATCGATTGCAGTCCAGAAACCATCGCCGCCGTTTGTAACAATCCAATCGTCGTTTACAATTCCATCGGCTTTAATAGTTTGTGATGGGCCGCCGAAACTGTTATTATCCTGTGTTCCGCCATAAACATTGTAGAACGGGTAATCGTTATCAACATTTACTCTGTAAAATTGAGTAACAGGTAGGTTCTCTTTGAAATCGTAAGTTTCGCCACCATCCCATGTTTCATAAATTCCGCCATCACCGCCGATTAAGAAATGATCTGTATCATTCGGGTCGATCCAGATTGCGTGATCATCAACGTGACGGTTATTATTGCTTAATGGTTTCCAGGTTCTGCCGCCATCAACAGTAACATGTGATACTGTTTCAACCGAATAGACCTTATTAACATTTTTAGGGTCGCAATAGATTTCATTATAATACTGACCTGATTCATGATGGTCGCTCATTTTTTCCCATGAAGCTCCGCGGTTAGTTGAGCGATAGAATCCGCTGGCATTTTCAGCTGCTTGCATAATCAAATAAACGTAATCCGGGTTAACAGGTGAAACTGCAATTCCAATTCCGCCAATATCAACTTTAGGTAAACCGTTCATAATTTTTTCCCATGTAGCACCGGCATCGGTTGATTTGTAAACAGCACTCTCTGGTCCGCCGCCAATTTTTGTGAAGATGTGTCTCCGGCGTTGTTCGGATGTTGCATAAATTACATCGGGATCTCGCGGATCGAACACAACATTATTAACACCGGTATTTTCGCTGATGTTTAATACTTTATTCCAAGTTTTGCCGCCATCTGTTGTTTTGTATAAACCGCGTTCACCGCCCGGTCCCCACACAGAGCCTTCAGCAGCAACATAAACAACATTGGAATTTCTTGGATCGATTATAATTCCACCAATCTGACGGGATTCTTTCAATCCCATATTCTTCCAGGATTTACCGCCATCGGTGGTTTTATAAACACCATCGCCCCAGCCAAGAGCACGCTGATGGTTGTTCTCTCCGGTTCCAACCCATACAACATGCGAGTTATTAGGATCCATTACAACAACACCTATTGAATATGGAAGTGTGTCTGTAACTGCAGTCCACGTAGTTCCGGCATTTGTTGTTTTCCACACATGACCGCTTGCAACAGCAACATAATATTCGCTGTGATTTTTAGGATTAACAGCAAAGTCGGCAATTCTTCCGCTTGTAAATGCGGGACCGATACCACGCCACTTAAGTCCCGAAAAAGTTGAAGAAGTAAATGTTTCCTTCTTTGGAGGTTGTTTATCCTTTTGTGCGTAAAGGTTAATTGATAATGCAACAATAAAAAGAAATAGAATACGTGCTATTTTCATGTTTACTCCGCTTGTTTTATTTGCTGGTTCGTTATTGCTCCATTTATTTTGATAGTTAAAGAAGGGTGTTTTATGCTTAACAAATTATGTAGTCTTAATGAAAATGACAAATGAGGTCCCGTAATTATAGACTTCTAATACCAAACCTAAATAATTTTTTTTTCTAATTCTAATAAGTTGAATAACAGAATGTTAAGTGAGGATTGTGAAAATAAGCGGAAGCAGCGGCGTCCACCTAAGTCCGCCGCTTTTGCATTGAAGCAAAGCTTCCGTTTTTTAGACATGCCTACTTCGATGCTCTCTCAGAAGGCACATCTTTTTATCGTTTCTCATAAGCCGGTTGTTTCGGCTCTTTATAAGGATTCTTCTCAAGCGCTTTCAAAATTTCCTGAACAGCTCTTTCAAGCTGAGGATCAACACCCTTTGCAAGCTTTGATGGATCATCAATTACTTCGATATCAGGATCAACACCATGTCCTTCTTTAAACCATTTACCATCCGGATCATACATTCTGAAAGTTGGAACGGATAAGCTTCCGCCATCAATTAGAGTTGGTGCGCCGGTTATTCCGATTAATCCGCCCCATGTTCTTGTACCGATAAGTGGACCTAATTCTGCTTTGCGGAAATAATCCGGGAATGCATCGCCGCCCGAGCCGCTCCATCCATTGATTAGCATAACTTTTGGACCGAAGTGAGCTTGAGGAGGCCACTGCCAGTTCTTACCATCACGAACCGCCCAGAAGGCAAGAGGTTTTCTGTTTAGTAATTCGATGAAGCGATCAGGAATTTGGCCGCCGTTGTTAAAACGCTCATCAATAATTAACGCATCCTTGTTTAATTGAGGATAGAACATTCTCACCAGTTCATATTGTCCGTCTCCAACGCCGGTGCTCGGAACATAAATGTAACCGACGCGCCCGTTAGTTTTCTCTTCAACATATTTTCTGTTCTGTTCAATCCATTCCAGATTACGCAAACGGGTTTCTGATGATAATGTCTGCACAAGGATTTTTTTAGCACCATCCATCGATGGTTTGTCGTTTATCGTAAGTTCAACCGGTTTATCAGCAAGTCCTTCGAATGCAGCCCACGGTGCTTTGCTAATATCCAGCTTTTGACCATTGACAGCTAAAATGTAATCACCGGCTTTAACTTTTAAGCCGGGCATTAATAATGGTGAACGAACTTCACTATCCCATGGAGCACCGTTAATAATCTTTTTAATTCTATAAGCACCGTTAGCAATTTCCCAATTGATACCAAGATAACCAACGCTTCTGAAATCAGCTTCATCAGTATCCCCGCCGCCGCGGTATGTGTGAGATGCGTTTAATTCGGAAATTAATTCACCAAGAATGTAGTTGAGATCCCATCGGGTTACGCAGTAATCTACCAATTTACCGTAACGATTACCCATTTCTTTCCAGTCAACGCCATGCATGTTTTTATCATAAAATAAATCTCTAACCAAACGCCAGACATCATTAAATATCTGTTTCCATTCCTGTTTAGGATCAACTGTCATTTCCATCATTGCGGTGGGCATCTTCTTATCAAGCTTCTGATTCTCTGCAACATCAATTACGGAGAACGAACCGGATTTTACAACTGCTAATTTTTTACCATCTGCAGAAACAGTAAATCCATCAACATCATCAACGATTTTTTTCTCTTCACGTTTTTCGATATCATAAAAGAAGAGAGGTTTATTTTTATCTGCCGAACCTGTATTTGGTGTTCTGTGGAAAATTAATTTTCCGCTTACAGCTGCAAGTCCCGCAAAATTTCCATACGCCGGCGGAAGAACTACAATACGATTCTCAAAATTATCGAAAGTAATTTTAACTTCTTTCGATTTATCGTCTTTCTTTGGTTCCTCTTTTTTAGATTCTTCCTTCTTTCCTTCTTTCCTTTCTTCTTTTTTTACTTCATCTTTTTTAATAGCCGTAGTATCGTTCTTTGGTGCAAGAGGTGAAAGAATATCGGGTGTTAATGTAACAAGTGCTAAATTTGTTGCATTCGGATAAACCCAGGTGTTATCAAAGTCGCTATAAACTGGTGTGAAGTTTCTGTTTGTCATAAAGTATAAGTACTTTCCATCCGGATCGAAAACAGGATTCGTATCAGTATAAAAACCCGAAGTTGCCTGAACTGATTTTTGATCTTTTGTATCATAAATAAAAATTGCACTTCCTCTGTTGTCGAGGTCGTTTTGGTAAGCAAGCCATCTGCTATCCGATGACCAGCTTGGTTTGAATTGAGTCAAGTTTCCCTGATACCAGTATTTCCCTTTATCAACTTTGTATGTTTTATCTTTGTCCAGATCAAAGATCATTATATCCATTGCTTTGTCAACAAATGCAACCATTTTGCTGTTAGGAGACCAGAAAAGATTATATCGGTAACCTTCTCCGTATGAAGTAAGCTTCTTTTCTTCGTCCGGTTTTTCCATATCACGGATTGTTAACTCGTACTCGCCGGATTTATCGCTCCAGTAAGCAACATGCTTACCATTTGGCGACCAGGCGGGGTATCGCTCGGCCACTCCTGAAGTATTAGTAACATTTATTACAGCACCATT
>CAZEBL010000191.1:0-6185 GCA_964510325.1 uncultured Melioribacter sp.
CATTTCTCTATGGGATCATCTTGAATATTGCACATCTATCGGCATCAAATATTTTCTTTGTACAGATATATCAAAGGATGGAACACTAAAAGGACCGAATATTAATTTGTATAGAAGAGTTTTAGCTGATTATAATCAGATTAAGCTCATTGCATCAGGTGGAATCAGCTCTATTGATGATATGTTTAAACTTAGCCGTAGTGGAGTTTACGGAGCTGTTGTTGGTAAGGCAATCTATGAAAGCAAAATATCTTTGGAGGAATTGAAACAATTTGCTGACTAAAAGAATAATACCGTGTTTGGATGTTAAAGAACGAAGGGTGGTAAAAGGAACAAACTTTGTGAATCTAAGAGATGCCGGTGATGCAGTTGAACTTGCTTATCGTTATTACCGGGAAGGAGCTGATGAATTAGTCTTTCTTGATATTACAGCAACTGAAGAAAAAAGGAAAGCACTTGTTGAACTTATACGTGATGTCGGTAGGGTAATTAGAATTCCTTTTACTGTTGGTGGTGGGATAACTTCTGTGGATGATATTGAATTGCTATTGAATGCGGGTGCTGATAAAGTGTCTTTAAATTCTGCTATTGTAAAAAATCCTCATCTAATTGAAGAAGCTTCAAAAAAATTCGGTTCTCAAGCAATAGTCGCAGCAATTGATGTTAAACTTGTTAATGGAATTAAACGGGTATTCATTAAGGGAGGTAAAGAAGAAACAGACATAGACGGTTTGGAATGGTGTAGAAAAGTAAAGGAATTAGGAGCGGGTGAAATTTTGTTAACCTCTATGGATAATGATGGTACTAAAAATGGTTTTGATAATGATTTTTTGAAGTTGGTGGTTAATTCGGTTACAATTCCAGTAATAGCAAGCGGAGGCGCCGGTTCAAAAGAACACTTTCTGGATTCATTTAGTTTAGCAAATGTAGATGCGTGCCTTGCTGCCAGCTTATTTCACTATGGTGAAATTAATATAGGCGAGTTAAAAAAATATTTATCCAATAATAACATTATGGTTCGTATATGATTGATATTAAAGAAATCAACTTTTCTAAACTTAACGGATTGATTCCTGCTGTAATTATCGACACCAATTCTAATCAGGTTCTGATGGTGGGTTTTATGAATGAAGAATCTTTACAAAGAACAATTGAAGGTGGCAGAGTAACATTTTATAGTAGAACTAATAATAAATTATGGACTAAGGGAGAAACATCAGGAAATTATCTGGAACTTGTATCAATAATTTCCGATTGCGATAATGACACATTACTTATTGAAGCTTTGCCTCATGGTAATACATGTCATACAGGAGCATATTCGTGTTTTAATCAACACAAGGACAATACTCATTTCCTTTCTAAATTATTCAAGTTAATTCAAAAAAGAAAAAATGAAATGCCCGAAAATTCTTATACAACTTCTCTTTTCAAAGAAGGAACGGACCGTATAATTCAAAAGGTAGGGGAGGAAAGTATAGAAACTCTTATTGCTGCAAAAAACAGGAATAAGAATGAAATAATAAATGAAACATCAGATTTGATTTACCACTTGTTTGTTATGCTTGCTGAACAGAATATTTCTCTTGCTGAAGTAATTCAACAACTGGAATTACGACACCATTCAAATGAATAATTATATTAATTCTTCGTCAAACCATCTATTAATTATTTCAAACTCCTGTCCGGAAATTGAATTATGATAATATTCGTTTGTTTTAGATGAGTAATGATAATCTTTGCTCCATTCACTAACATTATCAATTACTTTTTCTATTGAATCGAGAATATATTCTAATTCGTTGTCGGTCATAGTTGGATGTATCGACAAACGAACCCATCCTGGTTTTTCTGATAAATCACCTTGATTAATTTTATCAGTAATCCTTTTCGATCTGGTGGGATCAACATGTAGTAGATAGTGTCCGTATGTTCCGGCACATGAACAACCGCCCCTAACTTGAATTCCGAAACGGTCATTTAGTAGTTTAACCATCAAATTATAGTGCACATCCTCAACATAAAATGAAATAACACCTAACCGATCTTTAGTTTCCTGAGCAAGTATGTGAAGTGAGGGAATTTTTGTTAAACGTAAAAAAGCCTTTTCAATAAGATGTTCTTCTCTTGCTGCAATATTCTTGATTCCCATTTCTTCTTTTAACTTTATTGCCAGTGCGGTTTTAATTGCTTGAAGAAATCCCGGAGTGCCGCCATCCTCACGTGCTTCTATATCTTGCAAATATTTATGCTCTCCCCATGGATTAGTCCAATCAACCGTTCCTCCTCCTGGATGATCTGGTACTCTTCGGTTGTATAATTTCGAATCGAATATCAAAACTCCTGAAGTACCCGGTCCACCTAAAAATTTATGTGGAGAGAAAAAGATTGCATCCAGTTTCTCTAGTGGATTTTCGGGATTCATATTTATTTCTACATATGGTGCAGCAGCAGCAAAATCTACAAAACATATTCCACCATACTCATGAATCATTTTTGCAAGTTGATGATAAGGGGAATGAATTCCTGTTACATTAGATGCGGCGGTAAATGAACCGAATTTATATTTTCTATGCTGGTAGAGTTTAAGTAAGTGCTCAAAATGATTAAGATCAATTAACCCGTTTTTATCCGGTTCAATAATCACTACATCGCAAATTGTTTCAAGCCATGATGTTTGATTCGAATGATGCTCCATGTGAGTAATGAAAACTACCGGTTTTTCGTCTTTAGGAATGTTTGTATATTTTATTAATTGTTCGCATACTCTCAATCCCAATAGTCTTTGAAATTTATTCACAGCAGCGGTCATACCAAATCCAGCAAAAATAAGCACATCACTCTCTGAAGCATTTACATGCTTTTTAATTATTTCTTTAGCCTTGTGATATGCTTTGGTCATTGATGTTCCTGTAATCGAAGACTCCGAATGAGTATTACCTACTAAGGGACCAAATTTTTCAATCAATTTTCTTTCAATCGGTTTATATAATCTTCCACTTGCAATCCAGTCGGCATATATTATTTTCTTTTTACCGTAGGGACTTTCAAAATCTTTATCAATCCCGATTATATTTTTTCTGAATTTATTGAAATATTTTTCGAGGTTTTGCATAAGATCCTACTTAATTTTTGTGCAAAGATAATAATAAGAGATGGAGATTAGAAAATAAAAAAGCCGTCGTAAGACGGCTTCTTGTTATTAGCCTAAATAAGCTTTTAGATTTTTGCTTCTTGTCGAGTGTCTCAATCTTATCAATGCTTTTTCTTTAATTTGTCTTACTCTTTCTCTTGTAAGATTAAGTTTTTCACCAATTTCTTCCAGGGTTAATGAATGTTCTTTTTGAAGTCCGAAATAGAGGCGAATAACCTCTGCTTCTCTCTCGGTTAAAGAAGAAAGCGATCTTTCAATTTCGGCCTTAAGTGATTCCTTCATTAAAGTATGATCTGGAGTTGGCTGATCTTCATTAGGCATTACATCAAGGAGACTGTTGTTACTATCTTCGCTATGAGCGAATGGTGCATCCATAGAAACGTGTCTTCCGGCAATTTGCATTGCATATGTAACATCAGAAACATCCATATCTAATTGTTCGGCAATTTCTTCTGGACTCGGTCTTCTTTCGTATTCCTGTTCTAACTGACTTAGCGCCTTACCCATTTTATTTAGAGCACCAACTCGGTTAAGCGGTAGTCTAACCATTCTGGATTGTTCTGCAATTGCTTGCATAATTGATTGACGTATCCACCATACAGCATACGAAATAAACTTAAATCCACGTGTTTCATCAAACCTTAATCCAGCTTTTATCAATCCCAGATTTCCTTCGTTAATTAAATCACCTAACGGTAAACCCTGATTTTGGTATTGTTTAGCAACACTAACTACGAAGCGAAGATTTGCTTTTGTTAATTTATCCAGAGCTCGCTTATCACCCTTTTTGATTCTAATAGCTAATTCTATTTCCTGATCCGGTGTTAAAAGATCAACTTTACCAATCTCTTGAAGATATTGGTCTAAAGATTTACTCTCACGATTTGTGAACTGCTTAGTAATCTTCAATTTTATCTAACTCCTTATTAATGTCTTTAATTGCGTTTTTAAACTTTTTTGAGACAAATTAGTTCCTTTAGTGACTAAATTTGCACACTATCTCATTCTTATTAATAATTAAGTCGTTACCTTTTTAAAAAGGTTTTAATGAAATGGTAATTAATTTCACAATAAGCAGTATTTTGATATGTTTTGTTAAAATTCATCAACCAAATTTAAGAAATTTTATTCTGATTGTCTACAAATATTTTTAAGGCTGTTTTATTGACAAATTAATACAAGAAATAGTTTAATTAAACAACACTAGACACAGGTTTTTTATCCCCTTTTCGTAACTTTTCTTTAACCTTAATGCTAGGTATTTCAACTAATCCTTTACTTTGGGCATATGTATATAAAAGAGCATAAAGCATTTTTCTTGCCCTATGTAACCTTGATCTTACTGTACCTATTGGACAATCTAAAAAATCTGCAATTTCTTCGTATGAATATCCTTCAATGTCTGATAAAAAGACTATTGTGCGGAAATCATCCGGTAAAGTTGATAAGGCATTTACAATTTCATCATCAAGAATATCTGTAAAAGCATCACCCTGAAAATGAGGGGATTTCACTTCATCGGCTTTAATATTTTCATAAAAATTCTGAACATCTTCATAGTCAACCTTATCGGGCTCTTTGGAATGTTTGCGATAGTTATTTATAAACGAATTTTTCATTATTTGAAATAACCATGCTTTACAATTTGTACCTTTCTCAAATTTATCGAAAAAACGAAATGCTTTTAACATTGTATCCTGAACCAAATCATCAGCATCTTCAGGATCGTTTGTTAATTTTAATGCATAAGCTTGAAGCGCATTTAGATGGGGTAATGCTTCCGATTCAAACTCTTGATAAAACTTTTTTTGATCCAGACTCGAATTTGCTATGGAGTTGTTCATGGTTATTCCTATTTGATTTACTTTCCTAACGATTATCGGAATAAATAAGTTCAAAAATTGACCGCAATTAATGTTAATAGCAGAAAAAATTTATAACTTTACTAACTAAAATTCGGAGTTATAATGAAAATAAAACCTTTATATATCTATTTAATACTTTTTGCTTCTTTTGTAATTGGGGTAATTGTTTTTACAAATATATCTTCATCCAGTTCAAATGATAATAAAATCAATAAAATACCGGATGATGAAATCCACAGAGGTATGGGAAGTGATGGTGAAATGCCATCTGGAACTAATGTAATGGAAGACGCAAGAAAAAAATTGGAAGAATTAAAGTTAAGTTATGAAAAGAATCCTGATGACACATTAAAAATAAAAGAATATGCTGAAATGCTTAAGTTTGCTCACCAGACAGATAAATCGATTGAACTATATGAAAAGATTTTAAAGAAAGATCCTAATAGAATTGATGTTCTTCTCGAATTGACATTTTTATACTTTAACAATGGTAATCTCGATAAAGCGGAAGAATTCACAAATACTATTTTAAAAATCGATAAAGACCATCAAATAGGCACTTACAATTTGGGTGCAATTGCAGCTTCGCGTGGTGATAATGCTAAAGCCAAATCAATTTGGCAGGGATTAGTTAAAAAATATACTAATACCGAAATTGCCTTAATTGCACAGCAATCGATAATGGAACTTGAAAAAGCTAATCAGAAATAATTTTTGTTATTAATTCTCTATTTACTCTTTCAAAGTAGAAATTCTGAACAATAATTTTATCTGGATGATGCCGCCATATTTCAGCTGGCGGCATTACTTTTTGTTTAAAACTATTTCGGCTAGAAAATTTCCTTTTATCAGCAATTACAAAGAATGGTTTATTAAGTTCCTTGCAGATTATTGCAATGGACTGGCTTCCAATTTTATTTACTACATCACCGTTTTTAAGAATAATATCTGCTCCAATAATAGCTGAGTCGGATTTCACAAGGAATTCGGGAATCATTGCCTCAGTAATTAATTGTGTTGTTATCCCATATTTTACCAGTCGCTTTGCTAAAATTCTTCCTTCCAATTTTGGTCTCGATTCGGCAACATAGACCTTTATTTTTCTTTGGGAGGAATTGATCCCTTTCAAGATTTCGAATACAGTTTTGCTATTTGATAAAGTAAGA
>CAZEBL010000192.1:0-6097 GCA_964510325.1 uncultured Melioribacter sp.
TTTAGGAGGATTTAGATACTTGTCCAGGAATTTATAAATCTTTATTCTAATTTCTCGCCCAACTTTATGATCCATTCTATCGAATGAATGCCCGCCCGGAATATCCTTGAAAATTTCATACTCAAATTTTTTACCCTCGGCTTTTAGAGATTTTATAAGATGCTCAACTTCAAGAACATTAACGTCTTCGTCATTTGTGTTGGTGTGAATAAGTAACGGTGTTTGTAATTTATGAGCATTCCATGCTGGGGATCTCTTTTTATATTCCTGAACATTCTGATCGGCAGTTTTACCAAGGTGGTAATCGGCAGAAAAGAGATCCCGGTATTCATCGTCTTTGTATCCCATCCTTGCTATCAGGTCGCTAACGGGAACGCCGGCAAATGCGCATTTGTAATTTTCAGGATGATCGAAAATATTGAACAATGTAATTTGTCCGCCATGGCTCCATCCGATAATTCCAACTCTATCAGGGTCAACAAAATCGTAATTATCCAGAATATATTGTCGGCTGGCATTTACATCCTCATTTTCCAGTCCGCCATAATCAATTCTTTTATAAAATCCTTCTCCATAACCGGTGCTTCCTCTATATTCAGCGGCAACGACAATGTATTGCTGGTACATCAATTCTCTAATTATATGCGTGTAATAAGTTGTAAAGTCTGCATGGACACCACCATGTGGTAATACAATTAGAGGATATTTTTTGTTGAAATCAATTCCTTTGGGTATAAATACATAAGACCAGAATTTAACCGGATTACCGGCTCCCTGACCGGTAGGATTTTTTTCCTTAGCGGGTGGAGGACCGGTCATAAAGATTTTATCTACAAACGCCACATCGCCAACTCTCTGGAACCAGAGTACATCATCAACAAGTTTTTCTATGCGGTCAAGTCGATGCTGTAGACTTTCATCGTTCCTTGTAATTTGTTTTTTAATATCATCAAATGATTGTGCTGAATTGTTGGTGAATAATAAAAATAAGAATATCAACCATGAAAGTTTGATAACACTTTTCATCTTTGCAACCCTCAAGAAATTTTAACGGTTAATTATTAATTCCAAGTATAAATAAATAATCGGAGCAGAAAAAAGTAATGAATCGAACCGATCAAAAATTCCGCCATGACCGGGAATTAGTGATGAAGAATCTTTAACGTTGGCATCACGTTTAATAAGACTTTCTACAAAGTCTCCCGCCTGTCCGAACACTCCAACTATGAATCCAATTACAACAGCATCTTGCACAGATAAGAAATTAAGAACAACAATTTGAGCTATTACCATTGTAATAATTGAAAACACAAAACCGGCAATTGCACCTTGCCAGCTTTTATGCGGACTAACGCGCGTAAGAATTTTGTGCTTACCTGTTGCCGAACCGATAAAATAAGCAGCAGAATCGCATACCCAGATTGTAACTAAAATGGCAATTATTAAATATCCACCCTGGTCATAAAGAAAAAAAGAATCGTTATAATATTCACGAATTAAAACGAGGGCTGATGAAAAAAGTCCTATATAAAAGATACCAAGGAGCGATGTGCCAAGATTAGCAATAGCCGATTCACTTCTTCTAAAAAGCTCCAATAGTAACAGGATGGGTATAATTGATAGAATTAGTAATTCAAAAGAAAAAAAACGGTAATATGAATTGAATATAATTAAGGAAATTGAAACAAATCCCACCAACATATTAGGAAAGAACTTTCGTCGAGAAAGCATTTTCGAAAATTCGAAGAATGATACTAATCCAATAAAAAGTGCAAAGAGCAAAAAAGGGAACTCGCCTAAAATGCTTACAATAATAATTAACGGAATTCCAAAAAGGGCAACAACTATTCTTGTAGTAAGATTACTCATTTTCATTTGAGTTTTCTCCGGGGTTTTCCTCTGACGTTCTGTTTTTTATATCGTTTATAATATCCAATGCACTTTCAGCATCAGTTTTCTTAACAAGAAGCTTGATTGTGTCGTAACTACCAGATACAGGATAGTTACGATCCCTTTTTGTAAAAAGTAGTGAATCAATCTCTGCACCACTTAAGTTGGCTTTATACATTTCTGCTTCGTACATTTCTGCAAAGGTCCCCACTACAACCCAGTCTGAAGGATGTAATAATTTTCCTTCGAATTCTTCTTTTGGAATTAAATCAGCACCACAATCGGCACATACCGTAACTCCGTCTACATATTCATATTCACAATTTGGACAGATCATATTTCCTCCTTTCTTTTTTGGAAGGACTTGTAGTTCTTGATAACATAATAAATAAATGCAGAAAAGAGCAGAAGTAATATTGTAAAACTTATAAAATGATAAAGAATATCTTCGGCAGGTGCAACATTAGAATTAATTAATTCCTGATCACCAAAAATCATAAAGGCAGAAACTGCTATAAAATTATTAAGGAAATGGAGGATCATTGGAATGAAAATAGAATTGCTTATGTAAGCAGCAAATCCAAAATAAACTCCGAGGGCAATTAGAGCTATTAAGCCATAAGGATTAAAGTGATAAATTCCGAAAAAGAGAGCTGTAAGCAAAATACTCCAGATTGGTTTAAAGCGATGTTCAAAACTTTTCTGAACAAATCCGCGGAAAAAAGTCTCTTCGCATAGAGCGGGAATGACAGCTACAACAAAAACAATAAAAGATGCTTCGAAAATTGAATTAGATTGAAGAAGATTACCATAGGTTGACTGAACCATTTTATCAATTTCATCAATCAGATTTCTGATGGTATGAAAAACAGAAATGCTTTCTGCCAATTTGTTAAAAAGAAAATTTTGTATATAAAGAAAACTTTGTAATAACGGAGTAAGCAATACCAGTCCGCCTATAAATACCAATACTTCTTTTAGTGAAGGAAATTTAACTCTTAATGTGCTCGTAACATCTGTATAAACAAATTTAGCCAGTAGGAGAGCGGGGAGAAGTATAAATAAAATCTGTCCTCCCATGGTAAGAAGCCGGACAGAATTTAAATCGGCTTTCTCAAAATCTAAACCGAAAATAATTAAAGTTAGGATTGCACCGCCGAATTGATAAAGAATGAATACTACAGCAAGAGCAAGAAATGCAGCATTAAGCGGATTCATTCCGGGTGTTAAGTTTGGCGGTTGGTTTTCATCAATGGGATTATTATCTGTTTGTTCGTCCATAACCTTGCTTAAATTCAATTTGCGGTTTAATTACTATTCCAATTTATTTTATCAACAGATTGAAAGCAAATTATAGATTACTTAATTTCCACCTCAGATAGTTAAATCCGTAAAAATCTATATGACACTACACGATAACCTGGCTTTAATTGGGATGATTTTGGTTTTTATTGTGGCTCATATCAGGATAGTGCAGATTTACAAGGAATCAAAAGAATATTGTATAAAAATAAAAGACCATGAAAATTTTTAGAAAATTTTTACTCTGTAGTTAAACCTCTTATTATGTTCTATTCAATGTTATTGGTAACATTGATTATGTATTTGTTGGGTTATGATGTTTCATAATATTAATTACCAGATTTCCTTGCTTTAAGCTCACCAGCTAAACCTGAGTATTTTGTAAGCTCGGCATCAATTGAACCGATAATAACTTTCGTTTTAACTTTTACGGGCATTTTAATTTCGTCATCTGTTACCCACAAAAGCATAGTTCCTTCGCTCTTAAATAAGCCCCCTTCTTTTGCTAATGGTTCAAGGATTATGCAGTCGAACGTTCCAGCAGCTACAGTAACCTGTTCTCTTCCATGAAACACAACATCGAGAGGATAAACTTTATCTTTGTAAAAATTTTGCAGATGGATTTTATCCCCCTTCTTTAGATTTGAGTAATCGAATGTTCGTGCAAGATAGAATGCAGAGACAATGTCATTCACATATTTGGGGATGTCATACTGACCTTCAGAAGTTTTAGCTTTACCTTTCCGCTGATCGAAGAATGCGGAGAAGTCGCGTGAATATCCACCCTCTCTAATATGCTGTTCAAACCTCCACGGGAAGATTCCTTCCACATCAATATAGGTTTCATAACGGTCGCGCACTTTGTAAAATGGATCGAACGCGGGAACAGAATTTACTTTGAATACCACGTTATAAGTTTCTCTTCCGGCAAGCTTAGTAATTTTAGGAATTGAAAACTCGGCAACTCCGGCTGTAACAAATCCGTATTTTACATCAAACGTTAGGACTTCTCCAACTTTGAAAGCTTTGTTTTCTATAACACGAAATTCTGATTTTTGAGCTTCTGATTTAATTGAGATTAAGAGCACCATCATTATCATGATCATAAATTTATTTTTAATCTTGCTCTTATTCTTAATCTTGCTCTTATTCTTAATCTTGCTCTTATTCTTGATCTTGCTCTTACTCATAACCATCTGTTTTACAAAATTTTTTACAAGAAATCTATTAAGCATTATTTCTCCCATTCTGGTTTTGTCAGAAAAGATTTAACGGTTTCAAATACATCATCGATGTTAATACTGCTCATACAATCCAATTCTTCGCATTGTTTTCTGCTGTAGTTGCTGCAATTAATATTTGGTGAAAAAATTTTTTTTCTATTTGTATACGGTCCCCATCGTTTATCAGAGCAAGAAACAATTTTTGGATAAAAACCTATTACATTTTTACCAAGTGCTGCTGCAATGTGAATTGGTCCTGTTGAGTTTGCAATAAGTATTTCTGCTCTTTCAATTAATGCAATCATTTCCTTTAACTCGAATAGTCCGGCTAAATTTTTTGTTTTCTCGTTTACAATAAGTGATAAACAAAGTTCCGTTTCATCCGTGCTACCCGTGATTAATATCTCAACATCCAATTCGTATGCCATTTTACTTATCAATAGTTTCATACTTTCAAATGGAAGATCAACAGAGCTTCCTCCGCTACCAGGATGCAGAATTATTATTTTTTTGGATAAATCCACTTTTCTTGAAATCAATTTTGCTTCAACACTCTGTCTACTTTCTATGGTGGAATGTAGATTAAACTGAACATTGGACGGATTAACATTTTCATTTATACCGAGTGCTTTAAGTAAGCGCACATTATATTCAAGCTCGTGGTATTCTGAAACTTTCCGGTGATCGAAAATCTTCTTATTAAACAAAAATGAATACCATCTGTATCCGGTTCCAACCCTTACTTTAATTCCGGCTAAAAACATTATTAGTGCAATCCGAAATGTTGGGTAGGCAACAATACATGTGCCGTATTTACTTCTAAGTTTCTTTGCATTGCTTATAATTTCTGGTTGACCGTTTTTCTCTTTAAGCGTAATGACTTCATCAATACCGGGATTATTCTGTGCAAGCGGTAATGTATAGTTACGGAGCAGAAATGAAATTTTAGAATCCGGGAAATTTTTCTTTAATATAGATACAATCGGTAATGTTAATACAACATCGCCAATTCTATCTGTTCTAACAATTAATATATTACCAGGAGAATCCATTAGCCCTTGCACTGTGGTTTATCTTTTTGACACAAATTTATTTTCTTTAATATAATAGCGCCATTGCAAATCTACTGATTTTTTAATCCCAATCCTTTTTGTTGATACAATGCATTCCGGTTTTAGTTTTGTAGCGTTAATAATAAAAATAGAATCGCCGGTTAGATCTGTGCCGTTATCGTTTCTATCTATATTAAATGCCTTGCAGAATTTTCCAGGACCACTGCATAAATTTTTAAGCTCATTTTCAGTAGCAGTTTTTTTACCGAAACGGTTTAGTGCCATCTGATCAATTCCGTCTATAGGTTCAACAGCGCGGATTAGAATAGCTTTTCCATCGTTTACATTTCCGGTTACAACGTTAGCGCAGAAGTGCATTCCATACGTAAAGTAAACATATAGTTTGCCGGCTCCTTCAAACATAACCTGGTTACGTTTTGTTTTACCACTGAATGAATGGGCTGCTTCGTCGATATTTCCATCGTAAGCTTCTACTTCTACTATTCTTCCGGATAAGTAAAACCCATCATATTCTTTAACGATATATTTACCGAGAAGTTCTTTTGCAACCGTGTGGAGATCTCGCTTATAAAATTTTAGGGGAAGTTTTTTTTTAATGGAGAATTTCAT
>CAZEBL010000193.1:0-6091 GCA_964510325.1 uncultured Melioribacter sp.
AATCTTTGGTAGAGTTTATTGTTCAACAATTTGTCCGCTTGGATTTTTACAGGATGTGGTAAATTTTATATCGGGCAAGTTGAAAAAAAAGAAAAGAAGATTTGCATTTAAGAAAGAGCATAAAGTTCTGCGATGGACCTTTTTTACAATTCCAATCGTAATATTTTTATTTGGAAGTTCATTCGGAATTACACTGCTCGATCCATATAGCATTTACGGAAGAGTCGCCGGTAATTATTTTCGTCCGGTCTATATTTTTGGTAACAATGTTGCCGCCTCTATTCTGGAATCTTTTAAACTATACTGGATCTTTCCGTTTGAGATACACGCATTCAATCCAATTCCATTTGTAATTACAACACTAATTCTTGGTTTAGTTGTTTATTTATCTCTTACAAATGGAAGGTTATATTGTAATACGATGTGTCCGGTTGGAACACTGCTGGGATTTATTTCGAAATTTTCTTTTTTCAGAATAAGTATAGAAAAAGATGATTGCCTTAGTTGCGGAATTTGTGCTAAGGATTGTAAAGCAAATTGTATTAATAGCGATGAAATGAGCGTTGATATGTCCCGTTGCGTTGCTTGTTTTAATTGTGTTCAGTCCTGTCCAACAGAAGGAATAAAATATCAATTTATAAAACCGCTCCGTATCAGACCGAAAATAAAAGTTGATGAATCCAAAAGAAATTTTTTGATTGCAACCGGTCTATATCTTTCCACACTTTCTACAGTATTAGGACAGGTTAAAAAGAAGATTGTTGCAAAGAAGGAAAGTACAGTCCCTGTAATTAGAGAGCATGCTATATCACCTCCGGGTTCATTATCTATTGATAGATTTAACAGTAAATGTACCGCTTGCCATTTATGTGTAAGTGCATGTCCGACACAGGTATTGCAGCCATCGTTTTTAGAATACGGATTTTTAGGGATGCTTCAGCCACGGTTGGATAATTCCGCCGGGTTCTGCAACTTTGAATGTAAAATATGCGGGGATGTTTGTCCGACCGGTGCTATACTTCCATTGAAACTCACCGAAAAAAAATTAGTCCAGCTTGGCAAAGCAAAATTTGTAAAAGAAAATTGTATTGTAGAAACCGAGAAGACTGATTGCGGCGCTTGTTCGGAACACTGTCCTACAAAAGCTGTCCACATGATTCCTTACCAAGGTAAATTAGTAATTCCAGAAGTAAGAGAAGAATATTGCATCGGATGCGGTGCATGCGAACATGCGTGTCCTACCAAACCTTATAAATCAATTTATGTTGAAGGAAATACCGTTCACCAGTTAGCTAAATTAAATCTCGAAAATATAGCTCCTCAAAAAGAAGTTGATTACAAGGAAGAATTTCCGTTCTAGATTATCTAATTAAAATAGAACGCAGACTTATCATATCATAGTAAATCTTAATCATCATTAAAATCCGCGTTCTATAAATGGATTCTACTTCATAATTTCGTTAAGAGTTTTTTCATCAATAGTTAATAAACCGCTGGGAACCAACCTTGGAGTCAAAATTTTCCAGTTATTATTCTTGCTGAAAATTTCCTTAAACATTGGTAATGCAGCACTTATATTTCCTTTGTTGGCTAATGCAATTGCTGTCCAATATTTCATCTCAAGATTTTCTGGAAACATTTTCATAGCAGCAGAATATTCTGCCATTGCTTTATCCATGTCGTTCTTTTCAACAGCGAGGTCACCATTATTCATATGTTCGTAAGCACGATGGACAGTTAATAGTCTCCTGAGTTCAGCTAATGGTTCGGAATGACCATCAACTCTTAGATCAACAAGGCGGTCTTCCCATATATTCCCTGTAGATTTACCGCGAACTACCAAAAGTGCAGCCGATTGTTTCCCCCTAATATCCCCGCCGGATTTTTCTGCAGCTTCTAATGCGTCAAGCATTCTTTCTGCTAATGGCCCCTTAGAGTTCTTAAAAGATTCTGCCATTGCCGGCCAGACTTTATCATTCAACATCAGGTTTGCCTGGACAGAAAAATTTTCACCAACTATATTACCGGCCGGTTGAATACATTTTGAACCTGTAAACGATGCAGCTCTTCCTTTAGAATCAAGAACAGCTAATTGTCTGAAATCTCTTCCTTCATCACTTTTAATTAATTCATCAACAACTTCCTGTGGACTTTTACCTTTCTTCAATAATTCCAAACCACGCGGACCAAATGAAGCATTTACAAATGATTGTGTTGCAATTACACCAACACCGGCTTCGCCCCAGCTTACAATTGTTCCAACTGAAAACCAATGCGATTGAACAGCCACACCCATATCACCGGTTTGCGGATCGAATGCAACTATTGAATAGGTATGTGCGAATGGTTCCTTTTTTAAATATGGTTGTGCAAATGTCGAAATAGTGACGAGTATTATCGCTAAGAAAAATTTTATTTTCATAATTACTCCTTTTGTTTTTTCTCAAATTAACTCTTATCAATTTCTTTAACAATACTTATTATACCGAAGCTTTTTAATACTAAAGCACAGGTTATTTGCTAATGAAATAAAACGGACTTATTTTCGACCCCCATAAATGTTAATTAGAATGTAACGGAGACAAAATGAGAGCAGTAAAAATATTATTACTAACGGTATTTCTCTTCTCATCAATTAGTGCTCAAAATAAACAGAGTACTGTAATATTAAAAACGGTTGATGATTCAATTAGTTACAGCATTGGTCAAAACATCGGAACCAATCTTAAAGAACCATATATGAAAATTAATTTTGATATTCTTGTTCAAGGAATGAGAGATGCGATAAGCGGTGCATCTAAATTACTAACAGATGAACAGATGCAGAATGTTATGATGGCTTTTAATCAGCGTGTGATGGAAAAAAGAGAATCCGAAGCTCAAATTCAAAGTGCCAAAGCGAAAGAAAAAGGGAAACAATTCCTTGATGAAAATTCCAAAAAAGAAGGCGTAGTTGTTTTACCTAGCGGACTTCAATATAAAATTTTAGTAAAAGGTGATGGACCTTCTCCTAAACCAGAAGATAAAGTCAGCGTTCATTATACCGGGACATTAATAGACGGGACAAAATTCGACAGCTCATACGATAGAAATGCGCCGGCTGTATTTGGCGTTACTCAAGTAATTAAAGGATGGACTGAAGCACTTCAATTGATGCATGTTGGTGATAAATGGCAGCTCTTTATTCCATCCGATTTAGCTTATGGAGAAACCGGTGCAGGTGGCGTTATTGGCCCGGGCGAAGTATTAATTTTTGAAGTAGAGTTACTAAGCATAATTAAATAAGATGTGTTCAAGTTAGTAAGCTTTACCAACCTGTTGATAATCAACAGGTTGGTAGTTTTTGTTTTATAAGTTTGTTTCTTCGGTTGGATTTTCAGAAGATTCTTTCATCGGCTCTTCAACAACTTTATCTTCTTCAATTATCTTTTCTTCAACAATATTTTGTTCAATAGAATCTTTTGCCGGTTCCAATTCGTATAAATCGCTCTTAACTTTTATAACAACTTTTTTAACCGGAGTTGAAAGATTAATAGCAATACAAGGCATGTGAACATCGGTAGGGAAGAAGATTGCAAAGTAGCCGGCTTCTGCAACAAGAAAATTTCCCTCTCCCTTTAAGTAGATTGCATCTTTATCAGAATTATATTCATGAGTAACAATCATTTTATTCTTATGAGAATAACCCATCTTTTCTTTGCCGCTTACCATGAATTGAATATCAATATACTTTTTGTGAGCTTCCCACTTTCCGGAAGACATCGGTTTAGTATCATACTGCTGAACAATAGCGTAGATATCTTCACCATCAATTTCATATTTACCCGGTTCAATATTATTGAAATCATTTGACCTCAGGTAATCAAATGCTTTCCGGAATCTATTATTGATCTGGAAATAAAGTTCTGCGTTTTTAAGTTGATCGAATATCATAATGCCTCGGGATATTTTAGAAAAAATATTTTATAACTTGAACATCAAGCCACCATATATGGCTATGAAGTCGCTCTTTAACTCATTATTGATTTTTAAGTCTTTTATTTTCCCCATTATAACATAACGGAGATCTCCTGTAATAAGTGCACTCCCTAAATCAAGTTCTATTCCTGCACCAGCATGGTATCCAACTTCTTTCTGCGTTTCTGATGGTAACGCTGAAAGAGGTCCTGAATATTCTATTTTTGTATTATACCATCCCAATCCGGCTTCAACATGAATTAACGGTAATAGTTTTAACATTGCTGTTGCCATGATAGGGTAACTGGTTGCTTTAACAACGCCGTCAGCAAATTCTTCGGATTTATATCCAATTGAACCTTCAATTGCAAGTCCACCTAAATTCAACCGAACAGCACCGGCCGGCATGAATACACCTTTTTCTGCGTCGGATGTTTTAATGTAAGCTACTTGCGGACCAATAGAAAGTGATTGTGCATTAAGAGTAGATAGACCAGCAAGTATAAAAACAATTGAAATAATTGTACGTTTCATATAACCCTCTATTTTACCATTTGCAAATTAACCAAAAAAAAGTATCTCCGAAATTATTTTGTTAAGTAAAATTGAATTTTAGAAGGATAATTTTTTGAATAATAGACCCGGTTAAATGCTTTCTGAAAATCCTCCTCCTTAGCATTATAAATATCAACAAACTTCTGTGGATTACGATCGAAGAAGGGGAAGAAGCTGCTCTGAACCTGAACCATTATCTTATGTCCTTTCTGAAAAGTATGATCTATATCCTGAAGTTTAATTTTTACATTTGTCACTTTGTTCGGTTCAAATGGTTCAGGATGTTCGTAACTATTTCTGAATTTACCACGCATAATTTCATACCGGATAAGTCTTTGATACCCGCCAAGCTCAATATTATTCGGGTTAGGATTTGGATTTGCCATACTATCGGGATACACATCAATTACTTTCACTACCCAATCTGCATCTGTTCCGGTTGTTGATACAAATAAGTCTGCTAATATTGGCCCAGTAATAGTTACATTCTCTTTAAGAGGTTCGGTCTCGAAGGCAAGAACATCGGGGCGCGAAGATGCAAATCTCTGATCTTCATTCATATAAGTTCGGTAATACATCTGTTGAGAATCATGAAATTTTGATGTGTACGGTACAGGTTTATTCGGGTCGCTTAAATATTCACTAAAAAGATCAGCTGAATAATCCGGTTTATCCCAGTTTAATTTGTTCTCTTTGTCCAAGAATAAACTTGTTGAAGTAACATTATCCAGAGTAAATTCATTATGATGCACCCAGATATTTTCTCCCGTTCTATAAGTTACTGCTTCCGGTATGTTTAATTCACCTACACCTTTAAGGTAATAATCAAAAAATGGATTAAGAATTTTTTCGTTGTAATAGTCTGATGTGTTTTCTGGAAAAGTAAAATCGCCGAATGAACTGCCGTTACTACGCGACCAACCGCCATGGCTCCATGGACCAATTACAATGTGATTTTTGTTATTGGGATTTTTTTGCTCAATCGATCTATAAATATTAAGAGGTCCATATAAATCTTCGCTATCATACCATCCGCCAACTATAAGTGATGCCGGTTTTACGTTTTTGAAATGAGGTAGATTATTTCTCGATTGCCAGAATTGATCGTAAGTTCCATGCTCTGTAATCGCATTCCAGAAGGGAAGTTTATTGTGAAAATATTTTTTTTGAATATTCGGCAGCGGTCCGAGTTTAAGAAAGAAATTGTACATGTCCGGTGAATGATACGGATCGATTGATTTCCAGGATGTTGTAGGACCTGTTCTTGGTTGATCGAATCCTTTAAAAAAATTGAATGACATACTTAATGTAAGTGCACCGTTGTGATGCATATCGTCTCCTATAAACCAATCAGAAATTGGAGCTTGAGGAGAAACAGCTTTCAATGCGGGATGTGAATCAATAAGACTCATTGCAGCATAAAACCCGGGATATGAAATTCCCCATATACCAACATTTCCGTTATTCCCTTTTATATTTTTAACCAGCCAGTCAATTGTATCATACGTATCAGTTGTTTCATCAATATCATTCTTACTTTTTTTAACTGGAATGTAAGCCCTCATATTATCGTATTCAC
>CAZEBL010000194.1:0-6014 GCA_964510325.1 uncultured Melioribacter sp.
CTTTTCATTCTTGCAATAGCTTCTTCCCGGTTTCTTCCCCATGTAGTTACTTTTGATAATAACGGGTCGTAATAGATCGGGACTTCACTCATAAGATCGATACCCCGGTCTATTCTTGTTCCAGGTCCTGATGTTAGTCTGTGATGTGTAATCCTTCCAGTCGACGGTGCAAAATTGTTATCAACATCTTCAGCATAAATTCTGCATTCAATCGCATGACCGTTAATTCTCAGATCGGATTGTTTAATATTGAGCTTTTGACCAGATGCAATTCTAATCTGTAATTTTACAAGATCAACTCCAGTTATCATTTCCGTAACCGGATGTTCGACCTGAAGACGCGTATTCATTTCAAGAAAATAAAAATTCTTATTTCTATCCATCAAAAATTCAATTGTGCCGGCATTGTAGTAATTACATGCTTTAGCAGCAGTAATGGCTGCATCTGTAATTTTAGATCGTGTTTCTTTATCAACAAAAATTGAAGGAGCTTCTTCAATAACTTTTTGATGTCTTCGCTGAACAGAACATTCCCTTTCGAATAGATGGATATAGTTGCCATATTTATCAGCGAATATTTGTACTTCGATATGTTTAGGATTAAGAATTAATTTTTCAATATATACTTCAGATTTTCCAAATGCCTTCAATGATTCATTCTGCGCACGATTGAATGACTCTTCAAATTCCAAATCATTAGACACCTTTCTCATTCCCTTGCCGCCACCGCCGGCAGCAGCTTTAAGCATTACAGGATAGCCGATTTCATTGGCAATCTTGATCCCTTCCTTATAATCATGCAAAGGTTCAATTGTACCCGGCACAATAGGAACATTATTTTTCTTCATTAATCTTCTTGCAGAAGTTTTCTCCCCCATCATTTCAACCGATTTAGAAGAAGGACCTATAAATACAATACCGGATTCTTCAACCATCCTTATAAATTCCGAATTTTCTGACAGAAAGCCATAACCGGGATGGATTGCTTCTGCGCCAATTTCTTTTGCAAGATTTATTATTTTTTCTTTACTAAGGTAGGATTCATTAGCCGGAGAAGGACCGATAAGGTAAGCTTCATCTGCTATCCTAACATGCAAAGAATTTTTATCCACTTCAGAATAAATTGCAACGGATTTAATACCAAGTTCGCGGCATGCTTTTATAATTCTTACAGCAATTTCACCCCTATTTGCAATTAGTATTTTATTAAACATATTATTTGAACTCAACAATTGTTATTCCGTCCCCACCGCTTTCAATTTTAGCATAATAATAATTCTTAACATACTTATATTCTTTTAGAATTGTTTGCACTAATTGCTTTAAGGCACCAGTTCCTTTACCGTGTAGTATTTCAACCCGGTCAAGACTGTTCATAAGAGAGCTGTCTAAAAATTTAAGAATTTCGAGCTCAGCTTCATCGGCTCTCTTACCTCGTATATCAAGACGATAATTTTGATCTGTCATAATATCATGCTTAAAATATTTCAGTGATTCATACTCCTGTTTTTTTGCAGGTTGTAAATCAGAATAGCGAGCTTTAATTTTAAGTGAACCAATTGTAAGAACAGCTTTATCCTTTTCAATATTTATTTCCTCAATTACACCAGCAGAATTTGTATCCTTTATTGAAGCATAATCACCAACTTTAAGAAGATGACTTTTATCCTTAACTATTTTTTCTTTCCTGAATACTTTTTTAGCTTCTTCTTTAAGATTCTGTATAGATTCTTTTTCTTTCTTAATTACTTCTTTATTGGCATTAGATTCACGGATATTCTTTATAGCATTTTCTATTTTTTTATTTATATCCAGTAAATACAATTCTGCCTTTTCTCTTGTTTGGTCTAAAATTTCTTTTTTCTGTTTTTCCAATTTATCAATCTTATCCTGATAGAGATTTGTAAGACCTTTCAGTCGTGCATTTTCAATTTCCAAACGATTTAATTGATCCTTAAGCACTTTCGATTTAATCTCGAGATTAGCTAAAAAGTCTTCGATTTTTGTTTTATCAATATCAAGATACTTCTTAGATAATTCAATAAATTGTTTATCAAAACCGATTCTTCCGGCAACTTCAAATGCATAACTTGAGCCCGGAATACCCTGGTTAAACCTGTAAGTCGGTTTTAGATTTTCTGTATCGAATTCCATAGATGCATTTTGAAAATTTTCTAACTGGTTAGCAACAATTTTAAGTGCACCATGGTGTGTAGTTGCTACAACTCTTGCACCTTTATCGCGTAGAGTAATTAAAACTCCGGCTGCAATAGCAGATCCTTCTGTTGGATCTGTTCCTGTTCCAACTTCATCAATTAAAACAAGAGAATGTTTATCCGAACTATCAATTATTTTTTTAATATTAGTTAGGTGAGAGCTAAACGTACTCAATTCATCCTCTATCGATTGGGCATCCCCAATATCAACTAAAACATTATTAAAGAAATGTAGATTTGAATCCGGGTGAACTGGTACAGGTATACCCGATTGCGCGAGCAGGACTATTAGTCCTATTGTTTTAAGAGTAACAGTTTTACCGCCGGCATTTGGACCGGTAATAAGTATAACTAACTCATCCTTTAATTTTATATTTAGAGGAACAGCATTTTCAAAACCGATTTTTTTTAGAAGCACAGGATGCCTTGCTTCAATTAGTTCCAATGGTCTGTCGGTATCAAAAGTTGGGCTCGAACCGATAATTTCGATAGAATAATTAGCCCTCGCAAAAATAGAATCGAGTTCTGAAATGGCATATAGAGATTTTCTAAGCTCGTGACTCACTTCACCAATTTTTATAGTCAGGTTTTTTAGAATTTTTTCAATTTCTCTCTTTTCTGCAAAGCTGAGAGAGAGAATTTCGTTATTCAGTTCCAGAGTTTCTTCCGGTTCTACATAAACGGTTTGACCTGTAGCAGACTCTGAGTGAATGAATCCACGTACATGACGCTTATGTTCCGATTTAATTGGTAAAACAATTCTTCCATCTCTAAGCGTTATATATTCTTCCTGAACTAAGTAAGAATCGCTAAGCTGTTTTAGAAGTTTATTTACCATTTTACGAAGTTGAATTTCTTTCTCGCGAATTTCAATTCTGATTTCTTTAAGCTTTGGTGAAGCGTCATCGCGAATCTCACCTGTTTCTGTGAATACCCTTGATATCTGGTGTTCAAATACTTTATCTACGAATAAGCCATCCCGGAAATCTTTTAATAGAGTTACTTCAGAATCGGTGGATTTTAAGAATTGGGATAACTTTCTTGAGACTTCTGCAAGTTTTAATACTTCCAGTATTTGCCTGGATGGAATTATAGTTCCATCAATTCTTGAACGTGATAATGTTTCTGTTAAATCTGGAATATATTCAATTGGAGGAAGGTTGTTTTTGATAAGAATATCTTTTGCTTCAGATACCCGTTTACCATCTCTAACTGCAAAGTGTGAATTAGTATATGGAAATAGTTTTAATATTTTATCTTTGCCGTTATCAGTAATACAATAACGTGTTATGTAATTTAGAATTTTACTGTATTCGAGCTTCTCTAATGTTTCTTGAGAAATCATAATTATTTTAACGAATCTTTTTTAGATGAAGATATTCTATCCTTATCTTCAATAATACTTTTAATAATATTTGCTCCTTTTTCTCTTTCTCCTAAAACAAGATCTACTGAAGAAGGAATAAGGTTATAAACTGATCTATAAAGCAATGAATTATTTCCCGTAGTTTTATCGGGGAAGCTGAATACTTTAAGAAACAAAAATAAGCCACTAAGGAAAAAGACAATTTGAATAATGCCGATTATTCCACCAATAAACTGGTTGATAAAGAGATTTATTTTATCGGACGGATGGACAAGGCGTTTAATAATTGAAGAAATTAAAATGGTGACAAGAAAAATTAAAATACCGGCAATAACATTTGAGAAATATTCGTCTTTGTTAAAAACTGGTTGTAGAATATTTCCAAAGTCATCGGCAAATTTATATGCTAGAATAATTGCAACTACAAGGCCAATCAAACCAATTATTTTTCTTATTAATCCGTCCTTAAAGCCCAGAATAAAACCGATTATTGCAGTAACAAAAATTATATAATCAATGTAATTCAATTAGTGCTCAATATTTTTTCTACAATTTCTTTGATAATTTTTCCATCGGCTTTACCTTTAAGATTTTTTGCTGCTAACGGCATAAGCTTAGGAAAATCCTCTTTTGTTTTTGCACCAATTTCATCAGCTATTTTTTTCACTTCGATAAATATTTCATCATCCGAAAGCTGCCTGGGTAAAAATTCTTCGATAATTTTTAATTCCTGAATTTCTTTTTCAGCTAATTCAATTCTATTTGCATCCTGAAACTGTTCAATTGATTCTTTTCTTTTCTTTGCTGCAGAAGTCAACATTTTAATCTCATCATCAGGAGTAAGTTCTTTAGAGCTTCCGCTTTTTTCAAATTCCAGAATTAGAGCACGAATGGAACGAATGGTTTCTAATCTTAATTTATCACCGGATTTCATAGCGGACTTAAGCTCATCGTTTATTTTCTCTTTAAGACTCATATAAACCTCAAAAAAAAAGGTAGGCCATTATTCAATAACCTACCTTCAATTCGTAAAAACAAACAGTTATATTTTAAGTAGAGTGGAATAATTTATTCTAAGGCAAGAAGCTTTTCTTAATTCTTGCTGAATATCAGTAACAACTCCCATCTGAGAACTCTTATCAATACGAAGAGATACAATTACATTTGGAAGAGCCACTCTTTTAGCATACATAATTTTCTGAATTTCATTTAATTGGGTTAAACTATCGTTAACCTGAATTCTTCCATCCTGACCAACCCATATATAAGAGACCAATCTTTTGTTCTCAATCTTTTCAATAGCTTTTGCTTCAGGCAGTCTGAAACTAACGAGAACATCAACTTCTCTTAATGTAGTTGTAACCATAAAGAATAATAAAAGCATAAATACGATGTCAGGCAAAGAAGCAGTAGGAATATTCTGTTTTGTACTGGCTCTCTTTTTTTCAAATTTCATTCTAAAATCCTCTAAATTATTTTTTTATAGCTTCTGGTTCAGCTATACTAATTGTAATTGGTATCTTATCTCTAATTTCTTTCATTTCCTCACTTCTTTCATCAATATCAATAAATCTCCTACCAAGTCTATTCAGAGCGTATTCGGATCGAACCTGGAAATAAGCATCCTTGATTTGATCGAGCGCCTGAATATATAGGTTGTAATCTGTTTTACGATCCGTTTTAACTGATACAACAAGCTTCTTGTTGGCTGGTTGATCGATCTTGCTTTCTATTCTTGGTTTAAGAGTTTTGGAAATTTGAGGAATAGCAATAATCTCGTTATTAAGGAGAACATCACCGTTTTCATTGATAAGAACGGCAGCTAATCTATCTTTTGAAATCGGTACCAATTCCTGTTGATCCGGAGGAGTAAATTCAGGTAGAGTAAGTCCAATACCAGTATCAACGTCTATAACTGTGGAAACCAAAAAGAATAATAGAAGCAAGAATGAAATATCAGCCATCGAGCTTGTAGGTATTTCAGCTTCCGGCAGTTTCTTCTTTTTCAGTGTAATCATTTTTAATCTCTAGATTATTTCTTCTTCATTTCGTAAAGTGCATCTATTAATTCGATAGAACTTTCTTCCATGTCTGCAACGATTCTGTCAATTCTTGAAACGAAGTAGTTGTAGAAAGCTTGGAGAATCATAGCAACAATAAGACCGAATAAAGTGGTTAGCAATGCTACCGAAATACCACCGGCAACAATTGAAGGAGAAATTTGAGCAGCTTCCTTAATAGCATCGAAAGCCTGGATCATACCTTGAACTGTTCCGGTAAAACCGAGCATAGGAGCCAAGCTAATAAACAATGAAATCCAGATTAATCCTCTTTCAAGGAATCCCATTTCAATTGCACCATAAGCCATGATAGCTTTTTCAGCAGCTTCTAAACCTTCGTCTGCTCTTAATAAACCGGCATGGAAAACAGAT
>CAZEBL010000195.1:0-5985 GCA_964510325.1 uncultured Melioribacter sp.
CATTTCCAGTGATTTTACATTCATTTTCGAAAATATAATTCTACGTATCGATTTCCCTATGATCGTTACAGACGGGAATGATAATATTATATCAACAAGAGAAGGAAGTGGATATAAAAATATTAATATTGAAAAGGGATTAAGCGAAATAAAGATTGAAAATTTTTTAAAGAGAAAGCTAATTGAACTTAGTGAAACTCATATGCCTATTAATGTTAAAACACCCGATGGGACAACAATTCAGAAAATCTATTTTGGTGATTCGGAGATAATTAGAAAATTAAAATACTACCCTTATCTTCAAATATTATTTGCACTTCTTTTTATTACAATTGCCTATTCAAGTTTTAGCTACATTAAAAGAAGCGAACAGAGTAATATCTGGGTCGGTATGGCAAAAGAGACCGCACACCAGCTCGGTACACCAATTTCCAGTTTACTTGGCTGGACTGAAATATTAAAGATGAACTATGATAATCCGACAAAAGTATTAGACAGTGTTGAAGAGATAAATAATGATCTTGCCAGATTAAATAAAATAACAACGCGATTTTCAAAAATCGGTTCTAAACCTGAGCTGGTTGACGAATCTCCAATGAATTCAATTGAACGAGTAATTAAATATTTTGAACGACGTCTTCCTCAATTAGGCAAAAATGTTGAGATTTCTGTTGAAGGAGATAAAAATATAAAAGCAAAATTGAATCCCGAACTATTTGAATGGGTAATTGAAAATCTTATTAAGAATGCACTGGATGCAATAGAAAATAAAGAAGGAAAAATTAAATTTGTCGTTTTAGATAATAAAAATAACCTAGAGATAGAAGTTTCGGATAATGGAAAAGGAATTGAGCACAATAAAAGAAAAGAAATTTTCCGTCCTGGTTATTCAACAAAACGGAGAGGTTGGGGTCTTGGATTAAGTTTATCGAAGAGGATTATTGAAAATTATCACAAGGGAAAAATTTTTGTTAAAAATTCTGTCCTGAATGAAGGAACCACATTTAAAATAGTTTTAATGAAAGCGGAAATTATTACTTGAAATTATTTCCGGCTTCTTATTTTAACCTAATTAAATCATTGAATGTAAATTTCTGACCCTTCGATTTTTTGTTAAATTCCGACAAATTATAATTCTCATAAATTCATTTGGTTAAAAATTCAAATGGTATAATCTTTGTTAAAGTTAATTCAGTCATCTAGTTTGACTACACATAAGCACCCTCTGTAAACAAATCTAACTGCTGTGGAAGCGCCCTCGACCACAGCAGTCTTTTTATTCACTAAAACCAATTCCACTACCACCGCATAATAGAATTTAATTTCTTAAATTTGCTATAGAATCATATGGGAACTAAATGACTAATAGAAAAAAACGCCCTACCTGGGATGAATATTTCTTAAAAGTTGCGATGCTTGTTTCTGAACGTGCAACCTGCCCAAGAATGCATTGCGGTTGTGTTTTGGTAAAAGATAAACAAATTCTATCAACTGGATATAACGGTTCCATTCCCGGCGATGAACATTGTGAAGATATTGGCTGCCTCATTGTAGATAATCATTGTATTAGAACCATACATGCAGAAATGAATGCAATTCTTCAATGCTCTTCGCATGGAATTAGTACAGAAGGAGCAACAGCTTATATTACCAACATGCCGTGTACTAATTGTGCAAAGGCACTAATTACTGCTGGTATTAAAGAAATAGTAATTTTCTCTGACTATCACGATACACTTGCAGAAGAATTTTTTTCTAAAGCTAAAGTGAAAATCAAAAGATTACATATGCCCGAGAATTTAATTGATTATAACCTGGATAATTTTTCTTCTGCTAAAAAATTTAACAAATAGTATTAAGAGATTGACAATTATAAAAGAATTGGAGTAGTAAAGTATAAAAATGTTGTTATCTAAGGAGTATCTTAAAAAATATTATAATCCGGAGAATTTTTTTAACCGCGATTTAAGCTGGTTAGAATTTAATAGAAGAGTTATGGAAGAGGCTCTCAATCCCGCTCTTCCCCTTCTCGATAAAATAAAATTTATTTCGATCTTCTTTTCTAATCTTGATGAATTTTATATGATACGGGTTTCAGGGTTAAAAGAACAAATCCGGGCTAATGTATTCGATACATCTATTGATGGTTTAACCCCGCATGAGCAAATCCGGCTTATTGAAAAAAACTTGCAACCGATGCTTAAGCAAATTTATGATTATTGGGAAAATGAGATTCTTCCTCAGTTAAACGAAAATAAAATTTTTATTTGTGAGCTTAATCAGCTTTCAAAAGAAGAGCGAGACGGATTAAATAAGTATTTCCTTAAAGAAATTTACCCCATTTTAACTCCCCTTGCTTTTGATCCCGGAAGACCTTTCCCCTATATCTCAAATTTAAGTCTGAGCTTTGCAATTCTGGTCAAGAAACCAAACGGAGAAAAACAATTTGCAAGAGTAAAGGTACCAAGTATTTTACCTCGTCTTTTAAGGTTGGATCAAATTGTTAAAACAAAACCATCTAATGGTAACTCAAATGGAAGTTATAAATATATATGGATTGGAGATTTAATAAGATCCAATTTGAATTTACTTTTTCCGGGAATGGAAATTGTTGAGGCCTACAGGTTTAGAATTACAAGGGATACAGATCTTGAAATTCAGGAAGACGAAGCAGATGATCTTTTGCAATTAATTGAAGAAAATATTAAACAGAGAAAATTCGGTTCCGTTGTTAGATTAGAAGTTGAAAGTCAAATGCCGGAATATATGATTGAGACATTGATTGAAAACCTGGAAATAACGAGAAACGATCTTCATATAATTGACGGCAACCTTGGATTAAGTGATGTAATGATTATTTACGATTTACCGCTCCCCCACTTAAAAGAAAAACCTTTTCACCCTATTACACCAAAAATTTTTCTTGAAGAGGAAAATATCTTCTCCCTTATTAAAAGAAATGAAATCTTATTACATCATCCTTACGAATCGTTTGCACCTGTTGAAGACTTTATTAAAGAAGCATCGCGGGACCCGGATGTTTTAGCAATAAAACAGACTCTTTACAGAGTCGGCTCAAACTCTCCGATAGTAAAATATTTAATTGAAGCAGCCGAAAGAAAGAAACAGGTTGCAGTTCTTGTTGAGCTTAAGGCAAGATTCGATGAAGAGAATAATATCTTCTGGGCACGTGAATTGGAAAAAGCCGGCGTTCATGTTGTATACGGATTGTTGGGACTTAAAACTCATGCTAAAATGTCGCTTGTTGTACGAAAAGAAGCAGAAGGAGTTCAGCGTTATGTTCATTTAAGCACTGGTAATTATAATTTATTTACCTCAAAATTATATACTGATTTGGGTTTATTCACAACAGATGAAGATATATGCGCAGATGTATCCGAGATTTTTAATTATTTAACAGGATACTCAGAACAAAAAAGTTATAGAAAACTATGTGTAGCACCAATCAATAAACGAGAAAGGTTTCTGGAATTAATTGATAGAGAAATTAAAAATGTCTTATCAGGTGGAAAAGGACGTCTGATTTTTAAGATGAATTCACTAGTCGATCCCTTATTAATAGCTGCTCTTTATGAAGCATCGAATCGTGGGGTTAAAATTGATTTGATTGTTAGAGGGATCTGCTGCCTGGTTCCGAACGTTCCGGGTTTAAGCGAAAACATTAGAGTTATAAGCATCGTTGGAAGATTTCTTGAACATAGTAGAATTTATTATTTCTATAATAACGGTAATGAAGAATACTATTTAAGCAGTGCAGATATCATGCAAAGAAACCTTGATAGAAGGGTTGAAACAACATTTCCAGTTCTGAACCATGATCTAAAAAAATACATTAAAGAAGAAATATTATTTTCCTGTCTATTAGATAATGTAAAAAGCAGAGTCTTATTACCAACGGGGAAATACATTTTTAATAGAAAAGTATTTAATGAAAGAACACTTAATCATCAGGAGTATATGATGGAATATGCATTAAAAAAAGTTGAGAGCAAGAAGGAGAATAAAATAAAGAGATAGTTTTTAATCCGGAAAACGAATTGAAAATCCAATCTTTCCATAAATAATCTTTAGTTCACTGAATAACATTCCCCCAATTGAGAAATCGACCTGTAAATTATTTTTTAGCAGATATGTAAGACTAAAACCGGTTATTGGATTCTTCATAAAATATTTTTCAGTCTTATCATACAACTCAATAAATAATTCTGTTTTTTCCATTAGTTGGCATTTTAAAAATGCAGCAAAAATATACTCGAATTTTCCGATGGTGCTATTTCTTTGTCCCCCAATATTGGCGCATACTAAGTTACCTTTGCCAAAATTTTGAGAACCCGCGACAATAAAACCCGGCTCAATTTCACGAGGTCTTAAATTTACATGACCATTAAGACAGCATCAGATACAATATTCTGGCTCTTTCTCAACTGTATTTTCGAACCAACAAATACTCCTCTAATTCCTTCAGAAATATTTTCTTTACCTGAATTAAATACCCTACCACTAAAATATTCAGCGCCAATCCTTAATTCTACTGCTTCACTTAACCCATGTCTTATTTGTGTATTGCCAAGAATCAGATTCTCATGATTTTCTGTAAAATTATTTTTATAAACTTTTTGTTTCTGATATTCAAAACCGAATTCAATTTGAATATCATTAAGCGGGACTAAAAATGCAGACTTAGAAAACAGAGGCTGGTCAGTGACTATTTCCAAAGACTTATTCTGTGCTAGTGAATTGAAATTCAACAAAAAAGTTAGAGTCAAATAGAAACAAATTTTAGTTACTCGATTCACACAGAAGTAAAAATTCTCCATAGCTGGGCAACGAGAAAGCAAATTGTTATACCCAACATTATTGGTAATAATGTTGCTAATAAAGTCCATTTCCAGCTCTTTGTTTCTTTATATATTGTAAAAATTGTTGTAGAACAAGGATTGTGAAGCAAACTGAAGAGCATTAAGTTTATTCCTGTAAGTGTAGTCCATCCTCCCGCTTTAAGCAACGTTGACACATCTTCAATATTATTTAATTCAAATATTACGCCTGAACCGGAACCAACACCCGTAACACCGGTAACTAAAACAGTTAACATTAACACGGTTGGAATTACTATTTCATTTGCCGGTATTGCTATAACATAAGCAAGAATAATTACTCCATTCAAACCTATAAAGAGCGCAAACGGATCAACAAATCGAATAAAATATTCTGCTAAACTTATTCCCTGAATATTAACATTTGCAACGAGCCAGATAACAATGCCAGCCGGAATTGCAAATACAATTGCCCGCCATAATACAAATAGAGTTCTATCAATTAGCGATGTGTATAATGTTTGTAGAATTCTCGGTGGTCTGTATGGAGGAAGCTCCAAACTGAATGCAGAAACTTCTCCCTTAAGCACTGTTTTTGATAATGACCAGGAAACAACAAGACTGAAGAAAATTCCTAGTAACGCAATACTTACAACTGCAGCTGCCGATGCAATTCCACCATAAATCGGTGGAACAAGATTGCCGATAAATATTATTGCAATTAATATTTGTGTGGGCCATCTGCCGTTACAAAGTGAAAAATTGTTAGTGATAATTGCAATTAGACGTTCACGTGGACTATCAATAATTCGAGTGGCTATAACTCCGGCTGCATTACAACCGAATCCCATAGTCATTGTTAATGCTTGTTTTCCATGAGCACCAACGCGTCTGTATAGATTATCCATATTAAACGCAACACGAGGTAAATATCCAAAATCTTCAAGCAAGGTAAACATCGGAAAAAATATTGCCATTGGGGGAAGCATTACACTCACTACCCATGCCATTGCAAGATAAGCACCATCAATTAAAACCCCGCTAATATACCAGGGAATATTTATTGAAGCAGCAAGATTCTTTAAAAACGGATGAATGGTATCGACAAGAACACTCGCAATTAATCCTGAAGGATAATTAGCAGCAA
>CAZEBL010000196.1:0-5912 GCA_964510325.1 uncultured Melioribacter sp.
GTTTGCGACCGTTCACCTTGGTGAACCAAGCACATTTCAGTTTGGCGAAATTGTACGTGCATGTGGTGTTATTACAGATGTTTCTCCCAAAACAGATAAACAGGGAAGGCAGATGGCGTTCTTTAAACTGGATGACTTCAGTGGTTCTTGCGATTGCCTTATGTTCTCTAAACCATTCGCTGAGTATAGTGAACTTATTCAACCCGAATCAACGGTTATGATTAAAGGTAAACTTGAAAGTAGCGGCGATGCTATTAAACTTCATGTTGATGAAGCTATTTCTCTTGATGTTGTAAAGAATAAGCTTACAAAAAGAATAGGGATTATTCTCGATACATCTCTTCATGACGAATATGTAATTAATTTAATTAAAATGATAATGGAAGAGAACGAAGGGAAAATTCCAGTTCTTATTAATATAAGGGATAATGGAACTTCCAGAGAGTTTGCTATTGAATATAAAGTGAACCTAACAGATTCATTTGTAGAGAGTATAAAAAAATTATTAGGCGATGATTCATTAATTTATTTTACAACATAAAATCATTTCAAAATAATCCAAACATTTGATTTGTTTTTACGATTTCTTAAGTTTGTGCCACAATTAACAAAAGGGGATTAAATGGAACATAAATGGGCACTAATTTTAGGTGCTTCAAGCGGATTTGGCGGAGCTACAGCAGTTGAATTAGCTAAAAATGGTTATAGTATTTTTGGCGTTCACCTTGATCGTCAGGCTACGATGCCGCAAGTTCAACAGGTTATTAAAAAAATTGAGAAGACGGGTCAGAAAGCTGTCTTCTTTAACATAAACGCTGCAGATCAAATTAAAATTAACGATACTCTTGATGAAATTAAGGAAAGATTTACAACTAAGGATCATCCTCAGGTTCATGTATTAATTCATTCTCTGGCATTCGGTACACTTAAACCATATATCTCAAAAAATCCAAATGATTGTATCTCGCCATCTCAAATGAATATGACTCTTGATGTAATGGCCCATTCACTTGTTTACTGGACTCAGGGATTAATTTTCAGAAATCTTTTTGCTCACGGCGGAAGAATCTTTGCATTAACAAGTGCCGGATCACACACCGTTATTCCAAATTACGGTGCCGTATCGGCTGCAAAAGCCGCTCTGGAATCTCATATCCGCCAGCTTGCTGTTGAATTGGGCTCAATGAAAATATCTTGCAATTCTATAATGGCGGGTGTTACTGATACACCGGCTGGTAATAAAATTCCAATGTTCGATAAAATGATGCATGCAGCTAAAATGAAAAATCCTCAAAACAGATTAACAACACCCGAAGATGTTGCTAAAGCCATTGTCCTTCTATGCGATGAAAGAGCAAGTTGGATTTCTGGCAATGTACTTGGTGTTGACGGTGGTGAATACATTGTAAATTATATTGGTGAAAACACAAGTTCTATTATTAAATAATTATTCAGGAAATACATGCAATTAATACTTACCGAAGAACAGAAAATGCTTCGCGAAATGACTCGCGATTTTGTTAATAATGAAATTAAACCGATTGCTTCCAAAATAGATGAACAGGAAAAAATTCCTGATGAGTTAATTAAGAAATTGGGAGAGCTTGGATTTCTTGGCGTTTCATTCCCCGAAGAATATGGCGGTGGCGGTTTTGGTGAAGTTGGCTACTGTCTTATGCAGGAGGAAATAGCCCGCGGATGTATGTCCACTGCAACATTTATTGGAGCGCATCAATCCATCGGCGCTAATACAATTTATATTGGTGGTAATGAAGAACAAAAACAGAAATATTTAACTCCTCTTGCTAAAGGGGAAAAGATTGGTGCCTTCTGTTTAACAGAAGCTCAAGCCGGTTCCGATTCATTTAATGTTAAAACCCGCGCTAAACTTGATGGCAATGAGTGGGTTATTAACGGTGAAAAATTATGGATTACAAATGGAGGTATTGCTGATATTGTTTCCGTCTTTGCAAGAACAGAAAAAGGTGTCAGTGCTTTTATTGTTGAAACAGACAGGGAAGGTTTCCATGCCGGTCCCCCCGAAAAGAAAATGGGTATCCGTGGTAGTACTACAAATCCTATTACATTCGATAACGTTAGAATTCCGAAAGAAAATTTAATAGGAACCGATGGAAGAGGATTTCTATTAGCAATGAAAACACTTGATGCCGGAAGATTAGGATTGGGAGCTGCTTGTCTTGGTGCTTCAAAAGAATTACTAGAAATGTCTACTCACTATGCAAAACAAAGAACTCAATTCGATCAAACTATTTCACATTTTCAAGCTATACAATTTATGCTTGCTGAAATGGCTGCATTAATTTATGCAATGGAATCGATTGTTTATAGAACCGCTACGGATTACGATCAGAAGAAAGATGTTTCAAGGCAATCTGCAATTGTTAAATTATTCTGTTCGGAATCACTCGATAAAATTGCCGACTTTGCTGTTCAGATTCACGGTGGAATGGGTTATTCAAGAGAGTTACCTATTGAAAGATTTTATAGAGATTCCAGGATTAATAAAATTTTTGAAGGTACTAACGAAATCCAAAAAGGAATAATAGCAAGAGAAGTTCTAAAGAAAAACGGGGTTGTTTAATTTATAAAATGACAGGAGTATTATAATGAAACCTTTTACTTTTACTGATGATAACTTTGACCAGGAAGCACTTAAATCCGAACTTCCTGTAATTGTTGACTTTTGGGCAGCCTGGTGCGGTCCTTGCCGGATGATTGCACCCATTATCGAAGAGATGGCTAATGAATATGATGGTAAAGCTAAAATTGGAAAACTTGATGTTGATGATAATCAGCAGACGGCAATTAAATATGGCGTTAGAAGTATTCCTACGGTTTTATTCTTTAAAGGTGGTGAACTAACAGATACTGTTATTGGTGCTGTTCCTAAACAAATATTTGTAGAAAAATTAACAAAATTAATCTAAGCTAATAGATTATATTAATGCTTTCTTATAAGCAATTTTTAATTCCATTATTCTTTTTCTTCTCTTGTGGAATTTTAACTCCTCAAACTAATAAGTGGATTCATTTTGATTCATCAAATAGCGGATTGCCTTCTAATACAATCCGCTTGGTTTCTCAAGCTCCAGATGGAATTTATTGGATAGGAACCTGGGATGCCGGTCTAGTGAAATTTGATGGCAAAAACTGGACTGTTTATAATAAGGACAATTCTCCATTGCCTCATAATTGCGTTTATAGTATCGCTTTCAATAATGGAAATATTTTGATCGGAACCATGGGTGGCGGACTCGCAATTTTCGACGGTAATTCGAGCTGGAAAATTTACAACGAGAAAAATTCAAATATTCCACAGGATTGGATCTATATAGTAGCTGTAGATAAAAAACAAAGAATTTGGATCGGTACTTTTTCTGATGGTCTTGGTATTCTGGAAAATGATCATTGGATCAACTATAACAAAACTAATTCTATATTAACTGATAATAAGGTAACCTACATTTTAATTGATAAGTATGATAATAAAATTCTTGCTACACAGGGAGAACTCGCTTTTATTATTGATGATACCTGGAAAACCGAGAAGGATTTTAATGTTGATTCTCTTGATCATGTTGCATACTGGATTTCGGAAATGCATGATGGAAAAAAAATCATCAGTTATAAATATAAAGGTGTGGTTTTGTTTGACGGTAAGAATTTTAATGAATTGAAGGGACCAAAATCGAAGGATGGTGTTGAGGGATTTTATTCTGCTGTTGAAGATCAAAAGAATAGAATCTGGGCTGGAAGTTTTGGCCAGGGCATTGTTGTTTATGAAAATGAAAAGTCTGAGATCTGGAATAAATCGAACACGCCTGTAAAAGATGATTTCATTTTCAACATCTTTGTGGATTCAAAAAATAATAAGTGGATATCTACATATTTTGGAGGTATATCAGTCTATAATGAAGATGGTGTAACCATTCCATAAATTTATAACATAATAGGAATTTTATAATTTATGAAATGTTTCTAATGGGTATAAAATAAATTTTAATAGTTAACAAAATTTTATAGGGTTTTGTACCCAAATAAAACCTTGACAAACAAAACATCATATATTATTTTATCTCAAGAATTAGGGTAAGTAAGGAAAAACCTCAAAAAAAACGTAAATTTTACTTGACTTAGAAAAATCATAGGGTTATTTTGAGTTCGCTACAATCAAAAAAAACTAAATTTTCTCTTTGGGGCATTAGACTAAACAATTGAATATTGTGTTCCTCTTTTTTTAGGGTAAAATTTTGGAACCTACAATAGTGAGTTTATTTTAATTAACAAATAATTAAGAATAGAATTCTAAAAGAAAAGGAGGTTGTTATTGACTATTGCTTTACAAGTTTTCTCATCAAAAAACCCTTTCTTAATTAAATCAACAAATTAAGGAGTATAGTATGCATCGAAGGATTTTTTACTTTTTGCTTCTTCTAGCTCTTTGTCCTGTCTTACTCACTGCTGGTACAAAGGGTAGAATTAAGGGAAAAGTAGTTGACTTGCAAACAGGTGAAGCACTCATTGGCGCAAACGTGATTGTTCTTGGAACAACCACTGGTGCTGCAACCGATGCGAGCGGCGAATATCTCTTACAAAATTTAGACCCCGGTGTTTATACCGTTAGAGCTTCATACCTGGGATTCCAGTCTATTACGATTACAAATGTGAGAGTTAATGCTGACCTCACAACAATCGTAGACTTTGAATTACCAAGCGAAGATATACAGGTAGGCACTGTGGAAATAGTTGCACAAAGACCTCTCATCCAGAAAGACAACACCAATGCTGTTAGAATCACTACAACGGAAGAAATTGAAAAACTTCCTATCCGTGGTTTTAACAATATCTTTGCATTAAATGCTGGTGTTTCTGTTACAAACGGTGAATTCCACATCCGTGGTAGCCGCGATGATGAAGTTGGTTATTACATTGAAGGTGTTTCTGTTCGTAACCCTCGTGGTGGGGGTAGAGCAGTTTCAATTTCGCAAGATGCATTAGAAGAAATTCAAGTTCAGGTTGGTGGATTTAACGCTGAATTTGGTGGTGCTAACGCTGGTATCGTTAGATCTACACTTAAAAGCGGTGGCTCACAGTTTAAAGCTTCTTTCGAATACATTACTGATAATGTAGCTTTCCAGAGCCGCGAAAGTGCTTTTGAAGGAAAAAAACGTCTTGGTACTTACTATTGGGGATATCATGAATCCTCTCTTTCAATAGGCGGACCTCTATTTACACAAGCAGTTAAATATTTCTTTAACTTTAACTCCAACTTCCAATTGAGCCCAACTCATCAGGATCAACCAGCTATTAATTTGGGTTTAGTATGGAACGAAAAAACACCGGCTGCTCAGAGAGATACTGTTAACTTCGTATTCAATAATGGTGCTCAAAGAAAAGCTGCAAGACAGAATTATACGTTAACTGGTACTTTGAATTTTGATTTCAAACCAATTCTATTCAGACTTTCCGGTACTTACTTTATTGATGATAATGACGCAAACGCTACCGGTCCTTACAATATTCTTAACGACCGTCCTGGAGAATATTGGAATAGAAACGGCTCATTCAATCTAAGAATGACTCACGTATTAAGTCCTAAAATGTTTTATGAATTGTCTGCGGGTTATGTTCTTTCGACCTATGAACAACAGGACAAATTCTTAAAAGATGATTTCTGGGCTTACGGCGATAGCGTTGCTAACGCTGCTGTTGGATTTGTTTGGTCAAGAAGTCCACAAGACTTAGCAAGAAATTATAAAGGCAGATATGCAGCTCCACGTGCACTAAGTGTATATGACTGGAGTTTTAACAGAACAGGTGTTATCAATGTCGGTTATCAAAAACAAGATACAAGATCATTATCATTTAGCGGTGCATTGAACTGGACACCG
>CAZEBL010000197.1:0-5772 GCA_964510325.1 uncultured Melioribacter sp.
CAGCACTTAACTAATTCTTTACTTCAACCATTTACACAAAATTATTTACACTCCCGAATTAATTGAAAATCGTCTTACCTATTTCACATTCCAGACATTTATTCTTACTGCAATAATTTCTAAAAAGGTCAATCATTCCCTGTGCTAATATGGTTTTGTGGGATTGATCATTCAATTGCAATGAATTTGCTACATCAATAATTATTTGGTTCTCGGATCGCTGCTGATATATTGAATAGACCTTTAATATTTTTTTAGTTAGCTGAGGGTTACCGAAAATTTCGAAATAGATTGCAAAGTAAGGTAGAATTACATTAACAACAATTTCATCAGCACGGGTTGCTCCAACAAAATATTTAATTTCACCGTTTGTAATCTGGTCGAATACAAAATGGGTTTTCCAGAAACCATCGGATTTAATAACAAATAAAGAACGAAGTGAATTAATAAGAACAGTAAGATTATGTATTTCGGTAATTTTTTTGGCAACAATACTTATCATATTACCATGCAAAACCTCTTTAATTAATCTTGCCCCTCCGGCAATTCTAATAGTCGGAAAATTCTGAGGTCGTAGTCTAAAGAAATGCCAGCTCGATTCATCCATAAATTTACCGTCATAAAATGGTTTAACGGAATTCCAGTTAAGCATAATTCTTTCGATATAATCTTTCGAATCTTTATTTATAATTTTATCCGGTGATTTAACCAGTCCGCTTATATATAGAAGTAATGCTTCATATTTATCAACAAGCACTCCATCGGTTTCTATTTTTCTCAAGAAATTAATATTTGCCGATTGAGCTAATTCAACCATTTGAGCTTTGTTCTTTGAGTAGCCGAGAGCTTCAAAAATCAATTCATAAAAAAGCTGTTGCCAGATTTCTTTTTTAACAAAATCTTTATGCTGGAATTTTCTTTCATGAAATTGAGAAGTTAATTCGTAAGCAATTACGGGTTCTTTTATATTTAGTTCGCTTAAAAACTGAAGTTCTTTTAGTCTGTCGTAAATTTTATTGCACTTTTTATGAAACCTCTCTATGCCAAGTTTCGATAAGAATTTTTCTTTAACTTCATCATCAACAGAAGTAGTTGAAGAGGAGCATTTAAGTTTCTCGGCAACCTCATTCTTAACTTCGGTCATATTCATCTTAAGATTTTCGATTAACTGTTTTTCAATGAAATTAGAAAAGCATATCGATGGGACTTTTCTTCCGTTACGCGTATAAACGTATGATTGATGATTTTTATTTAAGAGAGCTGCATGAAGAATAACGCTGTTATACTTATTATCGATATTATGACCGTGGGCTTTCCAGTCGGAGTAATTACAATCAATTTCTATATCACCGACAAAAGTTAAGTTACCGATTCTTATACGTGCATTTTTAAAGTCGGGTCCAGCCAAATCTTCGTTTCTATTACCAACATCTAAAATAGAGATATCTTCGCCAGTCTCTGTTTTTAAAGGAGAATTGTAGGATTGCTTTTGCCATATATCATACAGCAAATTTTCTGGGATTTTTATTTCCGAACTCATAGTTAATGAGTTTGTTATTATCTGACTAACTTAATGTCGCAGTGCCCAATTACGCACTAAAGTTAATATTTAATTATTGGAAATGCTACTGCTAAAGTTAAATAATTTTAGAGATGGATTCGTTTAACTCCAGAATTGACTGGTTAACCTTTTGTGCAAAAGATTCAGAACTATCACAATAAATAATTGCCCTGCTTACATTAATAATAAAATTCTGATTATTGTTTGAGAGAAAAGTTTTTACAACTCCTCCAAGGTCACCGCCTTGAGCACCGATACCAGGTAAGAGTATCGGCAATTCGCCAAATGAACTTATGTTTTCTTCCAATTCAGAAAGATTTGTTGCACCGAAGACTAAACCGCAATTATTATTAGTATTCCAGTTAGTAACTTTATCTATAACTTTTTGATAAAGATAACCACCGTCTGAGATTTTTAATTTTTCAAAATCCTTTGAACCGGGGTTGGAAGTTAAAGCAAGTATAAAAATCAGTTTATCATGATAATGAAGGAAAGGTTCAACAGAATCAAAACCCATGTAAGGATTAACAGTAATTGAATCGAAGTTGAAATGCTCAAATACGGATTTTGCATACATCTGGCTGGTATTGCCGATGTCACCACGTTTTGCATCACCTATTGTAAGTATTTCTTTGTCTGGCAAGAAGCTTAAAGTCTCCAGAATATTATCGAGCCCTTTGGTACCGTCTTTCTCATAAAATGCAAAATTAATTTTATAAGCGGCAGCAAAATTGTAAGTACTTTCAATAATTATTTTATTGAATTCTGTAACTGGGTTTTTACAATTACGAAGGTGTTCAGGAATTTTATTTAAATCCGTATCCAATCCAACGCAAACATGAAACCCTTTTTCAATTCTGCTTTTAAGTTTTTGCTGAGCGTTCATTTATTTTATTAAGTATGAAGTTTTCTGTTTCTATAAATATTTAAAACAATCCCTATCATTATCATATTAACTACAAGGGAACTGCCACCGTAACTAAGGAAAGGAAGTGGAAGACCAACAACAGGTGTTACACCTACATTCATACCAATGTTTATTGCAAAATGGCTGAACATCAAACTTAAAATCCCAACAATTACAAGAACACTAAACCGATCCTTTGCCATTCCTGAAATATTTAAGAGGCGGATAAATAAAATTAGGAATAGTATTAGAACCAATATGCTTCCAATAAAACCGAACTCCTCGCCAATTACACAATAAATAAAGTCTGTCCACTGCTCGGGAATAAAACGAAGCTGGGTTTGATTCCCTTGCAAAAAACCCTTTCCCGTAAATCCGCCGGAACCAATTGCTAATTTTGCTTGAAGTGCATTATAACCGGAGCCAAGCGGATCCATTGATGGATCGAGAAATGATTCTATCCTCTTTTGCTGATGCGGCTTTAATATCCTGAAAGCATAATCGAAAAAGAAACTTGCACCAAGATTGATTACAAAAACTGTTACACTGTTAAACAAATCCCTCTTAAATAAAAATAAGGCAACTATTACAAGTACAAGAGAAATAATAAATACAACCGTTCCAAATAGTGAAGCGATAACAACAACTCCAGGAGATAAAACAACAAACAAACCAAACAAGCTAATTCCACTCCAATAAATAAGTGACAGAGTAATAATCATAAATACAATTGCTGTTCCTGTATCAGGTTCAAGCATAATTAAACTTATTGGTAGTAATCCAATTAATAAGGCAATTCCAATATCTTTTATATTGTTTATATCTCTATTCTTATAAGTCAACCAGTTTGCAAGGCATAAAATCAATGCGACTTTAGCAAATTCAGAAGGTTGAAAACCAAACGGACCAAAATTCAACCAGCTTTTTGAACCATAAACAGTTTTACCGGCAACCAGTACTAAAACAAGAAACAGGATAGATACAGTATAAGCAGGTACCGAAAACATCTTAAATACTTGCTGCGGAAGTGAATAGACAACAAAAAATGCAATTAATGCCACAATAGCAGAATAAACCTGTTTCTGGAAATTACCACTTGCAGTAGGATGATTAACCGTAGCACTGTAAATTGCAATTAAACCGATAATTGCTAAAAAGAGAGCCGGAAGGAAAACCGATAAATCAAACTTATCCTGTAGCTTATAATTAATTTGCAAAGTGTTCCCCTTCCTCACCTTTTAACAAACCCAGGTATTCATTTTTTTTAATCTGCTGTGTGTTATTCTTTTGTAAGTATGCTTTAATAACATCACGGGCAATTGGTGCAGCGTGAACACTTCCAAAACCGACATTTTCAACAATTACAGCAATTGCAATCTTTGGATTTTCATAAGGTGCAAAACCGATAAATACAGCATGATCATCACCATGCGGATTTTGAGCAGTTCCGGTTTTACCGGCAATATGAATATCCGGTAAGCGAATATTACCGGCTGTGCCAGCACCATTAACTACTTTGAACATTGCATAACGAACCACATCAAAGGATTTGGAACTGATATTTATATCATAAGTTTTAGGAATTACTTCAACATATTTACCGGTTGATGTTTCTATATATCCTTTTAAGAAATGAGGCTTTGCAGATTTTCCATAATTAGCAAAAAGCGCTGCATATTGAGCTAGTTGTAAGGGAGTTACACTCAATTCGCCCTGACCAATACCAAGACTTACTAAAATTCCTTTAGGCCACCTATCAACTCCAAAAGCTTTATCGTAATATTTTTTTGTTGGTAGGATACCCGGACTTTCTTCAGGTATATCGATGTTTGATTTTTTACCAAATCCAAATCGGCTGGAATATTCAGCCCATTTATCTAATCCGATTTTAAGGATTAGTTGATAAAAGAAAGTATTACAGGATTTTTCTATTGCAGTTGTAACATTAACACTACCGTGCACATGAAGACATTTAAAGAATCGATCACCAAACTGATATCCACCACCACAGTTTACTCTATAATTGGTATCGATAATGCCCTCTTCAAGTGCTGCAAGAGCCGATAGCATTTTAAATGTTGAACCCGGTGAATAGATTGACATAGTTGCACGATTAAACATCGGTTTATCTTCATCGGAATTAAGTTTATTCCAGATTTCGTTTGAAGTTACAGAAGCAAAATCCTGTAAGTTATATTCAGGTGCGCTTACAAATGCTAATATTTCTCCGGTTGAAGGTTCAATTGCAACGAGAGCACCTCTTTTATCTTTGAATGCTTCTTCAGCAACCATCTGGGCATCTTTATCTATTGAAAGAACTAAATCATAACCTTTAATAGCAGTTTTGTCCTCTTCGCCATTTTTATATTTCCCAATTGTTTTTTGATGGGAATCCACAAGAACATATTGAATTCCCTTCTGTCCTCGTAAAATATCTTCGTAAGTTTTTTCAATTCCGCTAAATCCAATTTCATCGCCCATGGAATACTCATTACGCCGCTGCTGTAATAATCCGGAAGAAATCTCTTTACTATACCCGAACATGTGAGAACCCATAACTCCAAATGAATAATCCCTTTGCGTTTCGATTACATAATCCACACCCGGTAGTTTGGAAGAATTCTCTTCATACCATGCAATAACTTTAAAGTTAACATCCTTAGCAACTCTTCTTGGAATATACTTAGACATCTGTTCGTTCTGTTTTAAGATACGATTTATGTATCCTTCAGGAACGCCTAAAATAGCTTCCAGAAAAGGAGTTAATTTATTGTCGTATTCGGCGGGTGTAATTCTTAATGTAAACGATGGTTTATTCCCTACAAGTACCTGGTAGTTTCTGTCGAAGAATACTCCTCTTGGAGCCGTCTGATAAATCGGTTTAACACTATTTTCGTCTGCTTTAGTAGAATACGCCGGTTGTTCAAGTATCTGCATATTGAAGAGCCGAAATGCTATAACAGCAATAAATAGTACTATTGCAAGAAAAATTATTCTTCTTCTAATTATAGATCCAAAATTTGTATCGTTCATACCATTCCCTTCTTAGGCTTGAAAATGATAATCGGCAAACCAAGTATTGCTGTATACAATCCGGGTAAGATTGCTATATAAATAAAAAGTGTTAATAAATTTACATCAGGGTTCACATTCATAATGCTCGAATAAATAAAAGAATAAATTGTACCGCACAAAAATACTATTAGTACAAAAAGAAGTGAAGTCGTATTAATATCAATTTTGTTTTCATTATAAAAATAACCGGCAATAAATGCAGAAATAGTAAAAGAAAGCATTGAAGCTC
>CAZEBL010000198.1:0-2159 GCA_964510325.1 uncultured Melioribacter sp.
GAAAAAACAGAATTTGATGTTGTTCTTCAAGCTGCTGGTGCTACTAAAATTAATGTTATTAAAGTTGTTCGCGCTCATACTGGGCTTGGTTTGAAAGAAGCTAAAGATCTAGTTGATGGTGCACCAAAAACTGTTAAAGAAGCAATATCAAAAGAAGAAGCTGAAAAAATTAAGAAAGAATTAGAAGAAGCTGGCGCTACTGTTCAGGTTAAGTAATTAGTAATTTTACTAATTCTTAAGAAAAATTGAAGTGGTAAGGTGAAAAATATCCTTACCACTTTCTTTCATTTTAGAAAATGAGAGAAACCTAATAAAAATCTTGGAGGTTAGGTTTGGAAAAAACAAAAATTAACAAAAGTAACGGACGTATAACTTTCTCTTCAATTGTTTCAGCAATGAAAGTTCCGGACCTTTTGAATATTCAATTGGAATCTTTTGAAGATTTTCTTCAATTAAGAGTCCAACCATCGGAACGGGAAAACAAAGGATTGCAATCGGTTTTTAATCAGAACTTCCCGATTCTGGACAACAAAGAATTTTATCGACTTGATTTTATAGAGTATTATATAGAAAAGCCCCGTTTTTCAATCCCCGAGTGTGAAGAACGTGGACTTACATTTTCGGCTCCTCTTAAGGCAAAACTCCGATTATCAACGAAAGATGACGAGACCGGTGAATATGTTAATACAGTTGAACAGGAAGTTTACCTTGGTAACCTTCCATTTATGACAGGACGAGGAACATTTATTATTAATGGTGCCGAAAGAGTTATAGTGAACCAATTACACCGCTCTCCCGGTGTTGCATTTGCTCAAACATTACACCCTAATGGAACTCCAATTTATTCAGCCAGAATTATTCCATTTAGAGGTTCATGGGTTGAATTTGCAACCGATATTAACAATGTTCTTTATGTGTATATAGATCGCCGTAAGAAATTCCCATCTACAACATTGCTTAGAGCTCTTGGTTATGAAACCGACGAGCAAATTCTTGATCTATTTAACCTGATCGAAGAATTGACCGCCAAGCAATTAAATGTTGATAAACATACAGGAAGAATTGTTGCTAACGATGTTATTGATTTACAGACTGGTGAAATTTATGCTTCAAAAGATACTGAGCTGACCGAAGAAATTATTACGAATATCAAACGATCATCTGTTCAAAAAATTCAATTATTAAGTTCGGAAACAACTATTGAACAGGATCTTATTATAAATACACTCAAAAAAGATATTTCAAAAACTAAAGAAGAAGCGTTATACGCTATCTATCGCCAATTAAGATCCGGTGAAGCTCCCGATGTTGATACCGCAGTTGGATTGATAGACAAATTATTTTTTAATGATAAGAGATATGACCTTGGTGATGTTGGCAGATTCAGAATGAATGATAAACTTGGTTTGAATGTTGACGAAAAGACACGTGTTTTAACAGTTGAAGATATTATTGCAATTATGAAGAATATCATTAAACTGAAGATTGGAAATGTAAGTGTTGATGATATAGACCATTTAGGTAACAGAAGAGTTAGAACCGTTGGCGAGCAATTAATGCAGCAATACAACGTTGGTCTGGCCAGAATGTCGCGCACAATTAAAGAACGAATGAACATGCGCGATAACGAAAATATGCAACCACAAGACCTTGTAAATGCGAGAACTATTAGCAGTGTTATTAATGCATTTTTTGGTACTAATCAATTATCTCAATTTATGGATCAGACAAATCCATTGTCTGAACTTACACATAAAAGAAGAGTATCTGCATTAGGACCGGGTGGTTTAACACGTGAAAGAGCCGGATTCGAAGTCCGTGACGTTCACCATTCACATTATGGCCGTTTGTGTCCTATTGAAACTCCGGAAGGTCCTAATATCGGTTTGATTTCTTCTCTCACAATATTTACACGTGTAAATAATTATGGATTTTTAGAAACTCCATATAGAAAAGTTAAAGAAGGAAAAGTATCAAATACCATAGATTATTTAAGTGCTGATCAGGAAGATGAGTATATTATTGCTCAGGCAAATGCTCCTCTCGATGAACAAAACCGTTTCGTTCTGGATAGAGTTAAATGTAGATTGAAAGGTGAATTCCCGGTTGTCCCACCTGAAGAAGTACATTATATGGACGTTGCCCCAGCGCAGATAGTA
>CAZEBL010000198.1:2169-5677 GCA_964510325.1 uncultured Melioribacter sp.
AAGTGCTGCCGCTGCTTTAATTCCATTCCTCGAACATGACGATGCTAACAGAGCTCTGATGGGTTCGAACATGCAACGTCAAGCCGTTCCATTATTAGTTCCAAAAGCTCCAATAGTGGGAACAGGTATGGAACAAAAGATTGCAAGAGATTCCCGATCAATTATTGTTGCCGAAGATAATGGAATAGTTGAGTATGTCGATTCTAAAATAATAATTGTTAAATATGAAGTTGATGAAAGCAGTCCGGATGCATTGGTTAGTTTTGATGATGAAAGACGGGTAGAATATAATTTAACTAAATTCGCTGGAACAAATCAGGAAACATGCTTTACTCAAAAACCTGTTGTTATAACTGGGCAGAGAATTAAAAAAGGTGATGTATTAGCAGATGGACCAGCAATAGAAAAAGGTGAACTTGCTCTTGGTAGAAACGTCTCTGTTGCGTTTATGCCATGGAGAGGATATAACTTTGAAGATGCTATAGTTCTTAGTGAAAGATTAGTATCTGAAGATGTTTTTACTTCAATTCATATAGAAGAATTTGAATTACAGGTTCGCGAAACAAAACGTGGCGAAGAAGAACTAACACGCGACATTCCGAATGTTAGTGAAGAAGCTACTAAAGATCTTGATGAAAATGGTATTGTAAGAGAAGGTGCTGAGGTAAAAGAAGGTGATATATTAATTGGTAAAATAACTCCGAAAGGGGAAACAGATCCTACTCCCGAAGAAAAACTTCTCAAAGCAATTTTCGGTGATAAAGCTGGTGATGTTAAAGACGCATCTTTAAAAGCGCCTCCGGGATTAAAAGGTACAGTAATTAAAACCCGGTTATTCAGCCGTAAGAAAAAAGATGCTGAGGCTAAAAAACTGGAAAAGAAACAACTCGATGCTCTTGAAGTTACATTCAAGAAAAAGAGAGATGATCATTATTCCAAACTTGTTAGAAAACTTACAAGAATTACAGAAGGGAAAACAACTTCTGGAATTAGAGATCTTGACGGATCCGTTGTGCTTAGAAGCGGAACCTCAATTAAAGAATCAACTTTCGAAGATATTGAAGACATTACAAAACTTGATTACACAAAAGATTGGTTCGAAAGAAAAAATACAAATGAATTAATCAGACAGCTCTTCTCCAATTACTTTACGATACTTGCTGATATTGAAGAAGATTACAAACGAGAAAAACTAAAAATTCAAAGTGGGGACGAATTGCCTCCGGGTATTACTCAATTAGCAAAAGTTTATGTTGCTAAGAAGAGAAAAATTTCTGTTGGTGATAAAATGGCTGGTCGCCACGGTAACAAAGGTGTTGTTGCTAAGGTAGTTCCAGTTGAAGATATGCCTTATCACGAAGATGGAACTCCGGTAGATATAGTTCTAAATCCTCTTGGTGTACCTTCTCGTATGAACCTTGGTCAGCTTTATGAAACTGCCTTAGGATGGGTTGGAAAACAGATCGGAGTAAAATTCGAAACGCCGATTTTTGATGGTGCTACTGTAAAAGATGTTGAGGAGTGGTTAGAAAAAGCTGGTTTACCAAGCGGAAGTAAAACATGGTTATACGATGGAAGAAGTGGTGAGAAATTCCATCAGAAAGTTACAACCGGTTATATATATATGATGAAATTAGGCCACATGGTTGACGATAAGATACATGCTCGTTCAATTGGTCCATATTCGTTAATCACTCAGCAACCACTTGGAGGTAAAGCTCAGTTTGGTGGTCAGAGGTTTGGTGAAATGGAAGTATGGGCTCTCGAAGGTTACGGTGCTGCACATGTCCTTCAAGAAATCTTAACGGTTAAAAGCGATGACGTTTCCGGTAGAGCAAAAACTTATGAAGCTATAGTAAAAGGTGAAAATATTCCTGAACCAAATATACCCGAAGCTTTTAACGTTATGATCAAAGAATTGCAAGGTTTAGGCCTTGATATAAAAATTAATTAGTCAACCGTAAGATCTGTCGTTGACAGATTTTTAGGAGAAAATATATGAGATTGAAAACACAAGAAACCAAACTGAAGCAGATAGAAAAAATCACCATTAGTCTTGCAAGTCCTGATGATATTCTTTCGAGATCACATGGTGAAGTAACTAAACCCGAAACAATCAACTACAGATCTTTCAGACCAGAGAAAGATGGATTGTTCTGCGAAAAAATATTTGGCCCTGTTAAAGATTGGGAATGTGCATGCGGTAAATATAAAGGTATTCGATACAAAGGTATTGTTTGCGATCGTTGCGGTGTTGAAGTTACTCTTAAAAGTGTCCGCCGTGAAAGAATGGGACATATTTCTCTTGCTGTTCCTGTTGTTCATATCTGGTTCTTTAAAGCATTACCATCTAAAATTGGTAATATTATTGGAATGACAACAAAAGAACTTGAGAAAATTGTTTACTACGAATCTTACGTTGTTATTAATCCAGGTCCAACCGGATTAAATAAGAAAGATCTCATTTCAGAAGATCAGTATTATGAAATTGTTTCATCACTTCCGCATGATAATGATGCTTTAGATGATGATGATCCTAAAAAATTTCTTGCAAAAATTGGTGGCGATGCTGTAAAAGAACTTTTAAAGCAAACTGATATTGAAATTACATTTCAGGAATTAAAAGCTCAGTTAGCGGTTGAAACTTCTCAACAGAAGAGAAGCGATATACTTAAGAGACTTCGTGTTTTAGAAGCCTTCAGAGAATATGAAGGAAAAGTTCCTAATAAACCGGAATGGATGGTTCTTAGTGTAATACCTGTTATTCCACCAGAACTTAGACCACTCGTTCCCCTCGAAGGTGGACGCTTTGCGACAAGTGATTTAAACGATCTCTACAGACGAGTTATTATTCGTAACAACCGTCTAAAAAGATTAATAGATATTAAAGCTCCTGAAGTTATTCTTCGAAACGAAAAAAGAATGCTTCAAGAAGCTGTTGATGCCCTATTTGATAATTCGAGAAGAGCAAGTGCAGTTCGTAGCGATGGGAACCGTCCATTAAAATCTTTGAGTGATATGCTTAAAGGAAAACAGGGACGTTTCCGCCAGAACTTACTTGGTAAACGTGTAGATTATTCTGGTCGTTCGGTTATTGTTGTTGGTCCTGAATTGAAATTGCATCAATGTGGTTTACCAAAAGATATGGCTGTTGAATTGTTCAAACCTTTTATTATTAGAAAATTAATTGAGCGAGGACATTTCAAAACAGTTAAAAGCGCAAGAAAAGCTGTTGATAGAAAAGATGCTGTTATCTGGGAAATCTTGGAAAAATTGATTGATGGTCATCCGGTTATGTTAAACCGAGCTCCTACATTACACCGTCTTGGTATACAGGCATTTCAACCAATATTAATTGATGGTAAAGCAATTCAGCTTCACCCGATGGTTTGTACTGCATTCAATGCTGATTTTGACGGTGATCAGATGGCAGTTCACGTGCCGCTTTCATACGAAGCTCAGTTAGAAGCAGCAGTACTTATGTTAAGCAGTCATAATATTCTCTCAC
>CAZEBL010000199.1:0-5640 GCA_964510325.1 uncultured Melioribacter sp.
TATCATGGCAGTAGCAATAATTTCCTTTAGATCAACAGGTTTAAGAGAATCGGGAAAACATTCATCTGTAATAATACTAAAGCCGAGAACACGCATACCTGAATGAACAGCAACAATATTTTCGGGAACAGTGGACATTCCTACAACATCGGCGCCAATTGATCTTAAAAATCTGTATTCGGCTTTGGTATCAAGATTTGGTCCCGGTACTGCAACATATACACCTTTTTGAACCCGGATTCCATTTTTAAGTGCAATTTGTTCAGCCAGGTTTATTAACTCAGTATTATATGGTTCACTCATATCGGGAAACCTTGGCCCGAATTCATCTTCATTTTTTCCTATTAAAGGATTATCTCCCAGCAAATTAATATGATCAGTCATCAACATAATATCGCCATGTTTAAAGAGAGGATTCATACCACCGCACGCGTTAGATACGAGGAGAGTATTTACACCAAGTTTTTTCATCACACGAACAGGATAAGTAATTTGCTTCATTGTATATCCTTCGTAATAATGAAACCTCCCCTGCATAGCAACTACATCTTTACCATTTATTTTACCAAAGATTAATTTACCCTGGTGGGATTCTACAGTAGAAAGGGGGAAATGAGGAAGTTCAGCATAATCCAACTGATGTTCAATTTCAATTTCTTTAACCAATCCACCTAATCCAGTGCCAAGTATAATACCAACCGGGTATTCTTTCTTTGTCTTGCTACGAATAACGCTTAACGTTTCATTTATCATAGAAATGAGTTCACTCATAACAATTTCTCCAGAATATCGTCCACATTAATATCGGACTGTTCAACTTTCTTGACATGTTCTTTAATAACTTCTTTTTTCTGTCCCTTTTTCGTTTCGATATTTTCCACATTAAACTCGAGAAGACTTGCCTGAGTATCTATCATCGCCTTGATACGAGAAACAAGAAGTTTTTTCTCTTCTCTTAATTTGAGAACAGAATCGCGTATTGAATTCGCATTTTCTTTTGCTTTTTCAATTAACTGTGCAGCTTTAAGTTCAGCTTCTTTGATCATCAAAGCAGTCTGTTTTTTTGCAGAATCCATTGCTTTGGTTGTTGATTCTGTAGCATTCAACATCGCATTCTGAAGATTTTTTTCTATTCGTCTGAACTCTTTAATCTGTTCTTCATTTCGTTCAATTTCAGATTTCAACTTTTCGTTTTCCAGTTGAAGTCTTTCGAACTCATCGGATAATTTCTCGAGGAATGCTTTTACTTCATCCTTATCGTATCCTCTAACCGACTTATTGAATTCCTGATTCTTTATTCCAAACGGAGTGAATTTCATTTCATCACAGTTTAATTCTTTAAAAGATTATTTATAATTTCGTTCAGCAAAAATAGCCGTTCCGATGCGAAGCATAGTTGAACCTTCTTGAATTGCAATATCATAATCGTTTGTCATTCCCATCGAAAGTTCGTTAATCTCAAATCCGGAATTGTTTAATTTTTCTTTAAGCTTACGAAGTTTAATAAAACAATCCCGAATAATATTCTTATCATCTGTATATGGAGCCATAGTCATTAATCCAACCAATCTAAGATTTTTGGATAACGAACAAAATTGAGCAGTATCAAAAATTTCTTTCTCGTTACGCAATCCAAATTTAGATCCTTCAAGTGATGTATTAATTTCTAAAAGAACATTCTGAGTTTTAGAAATTGATTCAGCTTTTTTATTGATTTCATCAGCAAGTTTTACTGAATCAACAGAGTGAATAAACTCAGCACTTTTAATTACATATTTTATTTTATTCGATTGAAGATGTCCTATAAAGTGCCAATAGAAATTACCTGTAATCGATTCGGATTTGTCCCGTAATTCCTGGGCTTTATTCTCACCAAAATCTTTTAATCCAGCATCGATTGCTTCTTGAATTATCTCTACCGGTTGAGTTTTTGATACAGCTATCAACCTTAAATCAGACCGAATTCTGCCGGTTTTAATGCAAATTTCCTCAATATTTTCAGTAAGCCGATTTAGATTTTCAGCAATCATATTGCAAAATTAAGGGTGAAAAGCTATCCCTTTTGATACTAAAAGTCAATGAAATCATGCTGCAAATATAATGAAAAAGGGACTATGCTTTAGTCCCTTTTCCAATAAATCAAATGTCAATTTCTTAGTTAGCTACAACCGGTTGTGGCTCCACATGTTGTACATTTTAAGCAAGTACCATTACGAACCATGGTCATACTCTGGCATTCAGGGCAAATATCACCGGTGTAACCTCTTTCTCTTGCTTTAGCAACCGGATCATTAAGTGTAATCATTTTAATTTTTGCCTTAGCACTCTCACTACCGTTTGATATGTCATCATGAATCATATGATGATCAAGTTCAATAGTTTTTTCGCTAACAATCTCTTCAGATTCAAAATCAGGTTCTGCAACTGATCTGTAATCCCCTTTAATAGAGATCTCATCATCTTCAACATGCGATAGATCATTGCGGTTAAGGTAAGTAACGGCCAATTCTCTAAAAATGTAGTCAATAACAGAGGTGGCCATTTTAATTCTCTTATGACCTGAGACAACACCGCTTGGCTCAAATCGGGTAAATACAAAAGCATCCACAAATTCTTCCAGCGGAACCCCGTGCTGTAAACCGAGTGAAATTGAAATTGCAAAACAGTTTAGCAAACTACGGAATGCAGCTCCTTCTTTATGCATGTCTATGAATATTTCACCTAACTGACCATTATCGTATTCTCCCGTTCTTATGTAAACCGATTGCCCGTTAATTTTTACTTTCTGTGTGTAACCGGTTCGTCTATCAGGAAGTCTTCTTCTCTTTGCAATATATCTGTGAATAATTCTTTCGGCAATTTTTACAATATCATTTTCTTCCTTCTTTTCAAGAAGATCTTCAATTTCCTCTTCTGTCATCGAATTAAGGGGCTGAGATAATTTTGAACCGTCTCTGTAAAGCGCATTTGCCTTGCATCCTAATTTCCAGGATTGATAGTAGGCATATTTAATATCTTCAATAGTAGCAGAATTTGGAAGATTGATAGTTTTGGAAATTGCACCTGAAATAAATGGTTGAGCAGCAGCCATCATAAAAATGTGAGCATCGGATTTTATAAATCTTGTCCCCTTTTTACCACATTTATTTGCACAGTCAAAAACCGGATAGTGTTCGTGTTTAAGGAAAGGAGCTCCTTCTACTGTCATTGTTCCGCACACATAATCATTTGCGGTTGCAATTTCCTCTTTTGAAAAGCCAAGTTCTGAAAGTAAGTCGAAACCAAAATCGTTTATCTGTTCATCTGAAAAACCAAGATTAGATTTAAGGAACCGGTCCCCAAGAGTAAACTTATTAAATGCAAAGCTTAATTCGAATACCGATGGTAATGTTGATTCAATTTTATTAAGAATATCTTCTGTAAATCCTTTCGCTTTTAGAGATTCGTGATTTATATATGGACAACCAACAAGGGTTCCAGCACCTTTAGCATATTTAACAATTTCTTTACTCTGATCTTCATTGTATCCAAGTTTTTTAAGAGCAGGAGGAATTGATTGATTAATTATTTTGAAGTATCCGCCACCGGCAAGTTTTTTGAATTTAACTAAAGCAAAGTCCGGTTCAATTCCTGTTGTATCACAATCCATTACCAGACCTATTGTTCCGGTAGGAGCAATAACAGTTACCTGAGCATTTCTGAATCCATACTTCTCGCCGTATTCAAGTGCAAGGTCTGCATCTTCACGTGCTGCTTTTAGAAGATCTGATGGGCAGAACTCCGGATTAATTCCCATTGGATAAATAGTAAGTCCTTCATATTCTTCTTTTGGGACATTATAAGCAGCCCGTCTATGATTACGGATCACCCGTAACATATGTTCCTTATTATTTTCATACATAGGGAAAGGATTTAGTTCCTTGGCCATTTCTGCAGAAGTAGCATAAGCTTTCATATGCATAATTGCAGTAAGAGCACCACATATTGCATATGCTTCTTTACTATCATAAGATATTCCCTGACGCATTAACAAAGAACCAAGATTCGCATAACCCAATCCCAACGTTCTGTATTCGTAACTCTTCTGTGCAATTTCTTTGCTGGGGTATTGTGCCATTAAAACACTTATCTCAAGCACAATTGTCCACAACCGTGTTGCATGTCTGTATGCTTCTATGTTGAATTCCTGAGTGTCATCATTATAAAACTTCACAAGGTTGAGGGATGCTAAATTACATGCCGTGTCATCAAGAAACATATACTCGCTGCAAGGATTTGAAGCGCGGATCGGTCCGCTAGATTTACATGTATGCCATTCATTGATTGTAGTATCATACTGTAACCCGGGATCGGCACATGACCATGCGGCAAAAGAAATTTCGTCCCATAATTTTTTTGCCGGCAAAGTTTTACAAGGCTTCGGTTTTCTATTCTCTTTTTCAGCTTTATACTTTTCAACTCTCCAGTACAAATTCCAATCACTATCATTTAGAACAGCTTGCATAAAATCATTTGTTACACGAACAGAGTTATTAGAATTTTGTCCTGAAACTGTTGCATAAGCTTCGGAATTCCAATCTGTATCGTAAATGGGAAATTCAATTGATTTGAATCCAAGTCTCGCAAGTTTAATAACCCTTTCAATATAATTTTCGGGTACATTTACTTTTCTTGCTTCAAGAATAGCTTTACGAAGATGAATATTTGTACGTTTATTAAATCTATCATTTTCAGGATGTTCTGCAAAGCAAGCCTTCATAATATTATTCAGATGTAAATTGCAAAGTTTACTTCCCGAAACAAGGGCTGCTACTTTTTGTTCTTCAACAACTTTCCAATTTATATACTCTTCAATATCCGGATGATCAATATCCAGTGTAACCATTTTTGCAGCACGTCTTGTTGTACCACCAGATTTTATTGCGCCAGCTGAACGGTCGCCAATTTTTAGAAATGACATTAAGCCTGAAGATTTTCCACCGCCGCTTAAAGGTTCGTTTATTCCTCTTATACTGGAAAAATTTGTACCTGTACCTGATCCATACTTAAACAAACGTGCTTCACGAACCCATAGGTCCATGATTCCACCTTCATTAACAAGATCATCTTTAATTGACTGAATGAAACAAGCATGAGGTTGTGGATGTGTATATGCATCTTCTGAAGATGTTAATTCACCAGTTTTATAATCAACATAATAATGACCTTGTGATGGTCCGTTTATTCCATAAGCCCAGTGTAATCCGGTATTAAACCATTGTGGAGAATTTGGTGCAGAGAATTGAGATGTAAGCATATACATATGTTCATCATAGAATGCTTTAGCATCTTCTTCGGAATCGAAGTAACCGGCTTTCCATCCCCAATAAGTCCATGTTCCTGCTAATCTATGAAATACCTGTCGTGCATCTGTTTCAGATCCATAGCGATCTTTTTCGGGTAACTCTTCTAAAGTTTTTGTGTCGGGCGCAGATGGTTGCAGCCACTTAGGTACATTATCTTCTTTTATTTTTCTTAATAATCTTGGAACACCTGCTTTTCTAAAATATTTTTGTGCTAAAACATCGGTAGCAACTTGCGACCATTCTTTTGGAACAAAAACATCTTCCATTTTAAAAACAATAGAACCATCAGGGTTTT
>CAZEBL010000200.1:0-2140 GCA_964510325.1 uncultured Melioribacter sp.
GATTAATTTACCCTTACTTTCTCCACCTTTAACTTCAACACCGCGGGATTTTAGAGCTTTAACAAGTTCATCATAGGTGGCTTTAAGCATATCTATTCCGGTCAGGTTTTTAATTTCATCAACCATAGAAATTCTTTGCCATGGAGCGGAGAAATTTATTTTATTTCCCTCTATTTCAAATTCAAGAGTACCAAAAACATTATTACAAACATTTGCAACCATTTCTTCAACAAATGCCATCATCCAGTTATAGTCTTTAAATGCAACATAAAGTTCAAGCATTGTGAATTCCGGATTATGAGTTCTATCCATACCTTCATTACGAAAGTCTTTAGAGATTTCATAGACGCCATCGAAGCCGCCAACAATTAATCTCTTCAGATATAATTCGTCTGCAATTCTAAGGTAGAGATCTATATCCAGAGCGTTATGGTGAGTGACAAAAGGACGAGCAGTAGCTCCCCCATATAAAGGTTGCAAAATCGGGGTTTCAACTTCAATCAAACCTTTGCTGTCAAGAAATTTTCTTATCTCCGTAATAATTTTAGAACGAAGAATAAATACTTTCTTAACATCCGGATTAACTATTAAATCCACATAACGTTGACGGTATCTTAACTCTTTATCCGCGAATTGATCGTAAATTATTTTATTACCGTTTTCATCCACAGCTTCTTTTGCAATTGGAATTGGCAATAGTGATTTTGCAAGTAGCTGATAAGATTTAGCATGAACAGAAATTTCACCTGTCTTCGTTTTGAATACGTAGCCCTCTACACCTATAATATCACCTATATCGAGGAGCTTAAATATGTCGTATACTTCACCAATATCATCCTTCTTCAAATAAATTTGAATTCTTCCTTCCTTATCCTGAATATGAGCAAACGATGCTTTTCCCATTCTTCTTATAGCCATAATTCTACCGGCTATTTTCACATCTTTATTTTCAAATTGTTCATAATTGTCTTTGATATTCATAGAATAGTTATCAACATCATAGCTGTAAGCAAACGGCAAAATCCCATTTTCGTTCAGCTCTTTTAATTCTTCGTAACGTCTTTGAACTAAGGAATTATATTCCTGTTCAGGATTTAGATTCTCCAATTTTCCTCCAATTAATTTCTAACAAAATTTACAAGTCTATTACAGACATTATCTTCAATATAATTTGCAAGATTAGGCGACACCAGAAAATTATTAACCATTATTGAAAAGACAAGTGTTTCTCCGCTTATAGTATTTAAGTATCCTGATAGCGAAGAGATATTTTCATTAAAACCCGGTTTGGCTCGTACCTTTCCTTCTGCAGAAATTTTTTTCATTCTACTGGCAAGTGTTCCATCCATTCCTCCAATTGGTAATGAATTGTAAAATATTTCAAACTCATCAGAGCTATAAATAAAGGTTAACAAATTTACTATTTGTCTTGGTGATGCAAGGTTTAACCTGGATAGACCTGAACCATCAACCATTACCATGCTAAGAGGAGCAATACCCATCGATTTGAAATATTCTTTACATGCCAGAACACCATTTTCAGTAGAACCGTAATTATAAGCTTCAAAACCAATTGTCTTTAATATTTGTTCCGCGTAAAAATTATTACTGTTCTTATTCAATTCTTTAATAATCATATGGAGCGGAACCGATTCGTGTGTAAATAAATGGGAAAGATTTTCAGCAATAATAATTTTATCTGAACTTGTAATACTGGCGATTTTCCCTTTTATAGTAATTCCCTTCTGCTCAAGTACTTCTTTGAATACAGTTAAAAAGAATAGAGTTGGATCTTTGATAGAGACATATTCTGTAACCACATAAGAATTTTTTTGAATAGAACCAATTATATTTATTGTATTTTCATCATTTAGACGACTTACTTTAATATTTTGCGGGATATTATTATCTACTGTAATTACCTTTTTAACTAATTGAACAAATCCGGTATTAGGAATAATTTCAATTTCAGCGGGAAGTCCGGATTCAGTCGGTTTTATTTGTATCATTACCATATTATCGTTGAAACAGAGAGCTCCTGAGGGAGCATAGAACCATTTAGAGTAACTATCCAGAATCCAGCCTTTGCCAATATTAAGGTTATCGAATGTAGCATCATCGCCAAAAATATTTCCATGAA
>CAZEBL010000200.1:2150-5613 GCA_964510325.1 uncultured Melioribacter sp.
CATGAATTTCTTTAATACACTTGGATATAAGACTATCTGCCCATGATTCAAATATGGCAGTTGATGATCCTTTGTAAAATCTATTTGATATAGTTGGATCTCCAAAACCCTGGATTATTAAATCCCCTTCAAGTTTTCCGTTTTTAATCAATCCATTTGCAAGAATATTAGTCTGGTAAACGTAATTTGGACCGAGTAATTTTAATGCAGCAGCAGAAGTAAATAATTTAATATTGGAAGCTGGATTAAAAAGTTTATCAGAATTACGTTTATAAATTATCTCTCCGGTCTTTAGAGACTTAACAAGCACACCCCAAACAGCATTGCTGAAATTAGGATCATTAAAAGAATCATCAAGCTGATCTCTAAGCTCAGACAAGTTGCTTAATGAGGTAGTCCGCTTAACAGTAGATGTATCTTTTACCTGACCGAAAGCAATACTATAAATAAAGAGTATTACAATAAGTTCTTTATTTAGAATATATTTTATAAACATTCTCAATTTCTGAATATGATAATTTTCTATAACCGCCAGCCGGAATACCTTTTACGTCAAAAGGTCCGTAAGTAATCCTTTCAAGAGAAGTAACTTTGTATCCAAGAATTTCGAACATTCTTTTTACAAAATGATTTCTCCCTTCGGTAGCAGTAACTAAAACTTTTTCGTAAACTTGCTTTTTAGGAAAAGTAATTTCTGTGAATTTACTTTTTCTACCATTGAGTATAATACCTTTAACCAGTTTTAACCGGTCTTCTTCTTCCAATTTTCTGTTTAGAGAAGCTTTATATACACGCGGGATATTATTCTTTGGATGAGTAAGGAAATTTGTAAATTCGCCATCATTTGTTAGAATTAATACTCCGGTGGTATCGTAATCGAGTCTTCCAACCGGATAAATTTTCTGTCCGGATTTAATAAGGTCTGTAACTTTTCTTCTTCCCTTTTCATCATCTGTAGTTGTTACAAATGAACGGGGTTTATTAAGAAGGTAATAGACTTTTTTCTGAGTTTTAATTTTCTCGCCGTCAAGAGTAACAACATCAATTTCATCATCAACAAAAAAAGAGAGAGTATTAACAGTTTTTCCATTAACCGCAACTCTTCCTTCATTAATATATTCTTCAGATTTACGACGGGAAGCAACACCGCATTCGGATAAAAATTTATTCAGACGTACTTTCATTTTCTATTTCAATTTCAGGTTCATTATCATTATTGTTATCAACTTCATTTTCTAATGTCTCTTCAATTCCACTCATCATAATTCTTCTCTTCTGCTCAATAAAATCTTCATCTTTCATAATCTCTTCAATTTCTCTTGGTTTAGGTAAGTCCGATATATTTTTTAATCCAAAGTATTTAAGGAATTCATCTGTTGTACAATATAGAAGCGGTCGCCCAACCGTTTCTGCCCGGCCTTGAATTGTAATAAGATTTTTTTCTAGAAGTGTGTTAATTGTATAATCTGAATTAACACCACGGATCGATTCCAATTCCGGTTTAGTTAATGGCTGCTTATAAGCAATAATTGCGAGTGTCTCAAGAGCTGCCTGACTTAAGCGGCGTTTACTTTTTTCAGTAGAAAGAAAACCGACATATTTCGCATGGTCAGGTCTGGTAGCATAGATATATCCATTAGCAATTTTTAGAATCTTAAATGCATTACCATTCTGAGAATATCTTTCGTTAAGATTATCAACAGTTTGTTCAATCTCTTCTTCGGTAATAGAGATATCATTGCCATCAATAGCCCTTATAGCAGTAATAATCTCATTACCCGAAAGCGGATCATCGGCAGCAAAGATTAATGCTTCTACAACAGATATATAAATATTATCCATTAGAAAATCCGTATATTATAAAATCATTGAGTGATTTAGATTCTCTTAAGCCGATTTTACCGGCTTTAACCATTTCTAGCATAGCAATGAATGTAACAACAATTCGTATTTTACTTGCAAGGTCTTTCATCAATTCAATAAATGAAATCTGTTTTCCGCCATCAAGCTTCTTTGAAATATATTCCATTTGTTCATCTATTGTAACATTCCATTTCTTAATTTCATGAACAGGTTCAGAAGGTTTTTCTATCATCACTTTTTTAAAAGCTTTTATAAGATCGTAAAGCGTAACATTTTTAAGAAGAACATTTAAGTCGTTTGGTGATTGCTTTTCATCCTCATCAAAATTACTTCTGAAATGATAATTACGCATATTAGATTCGAGGTAACTGAACTCTTCCGACATCTCTTTATATCGTTTATATTCGAGTAAAGCTTTTACAAGTTCTGCTCTAGGATCGATCTCCTCCCCTTTTTCATCAATCTCTTTCGGGAGCAGCATTTTAACTTTTATCTGCATTAATGTTGCGGCCATTAAAATAAAGTCACCGGCAATTTCAAGATCAAGCTGCTCCAGTAGATGAAGATATTCCATAAACTCCCTTGTTATCTTGGAAATTGGAATATCATAGATATCCAGTTCATCCCTTTTAATAAAAAATAATAAAAGATCGAGAGGACCTTCAAAATCCTGTAGCTTAATTTTATACATTATTAACCCAGTTTCATTTTATTATGAACTTCGTTCATCGTTGTCTCAGCAACATTCCGGGCAATCGCTTCTCCCTGGTGTAAAATATCAATAACTTTATTCAAGTTATTCTCGTAAACTATTCTTTTTTCAAGAATTGGGCTTAATATTTCATTAATTTTAGATGCACATTTTAATTTACATTCCACACAACCAAGCGAACCACTTCTACATCCATTTTCAATTTCCGGAATTTCTGATTGATTAAATTTTTGATGAAATGTAAAGACCAGACAGACTTCAGGTCTACCCGGATCATTTTTTCTTACTTTTTGTGGATCGGTGACAGCTTTGCGCAATTTCTGAGTTACAATATCGGGAGCATCCGAAAGGAAAATAGTATTACCAAGTGATTTACTCATCCTTTTACCATCAAGACCGGGAAGACGTGCAAATTGTGTAATCTTTCCTTCAGGTTCAGGAAATACAGGATTCTCTGGAGAGTATTGTTGATTAAACCGTCTTGCTATCTCGCGAGTAATCTCAATATGAGGTAATTGATCTTCTCCAACAGGTACTACTTCCCCTTTGTAAAGTAAAATATCGACTGCCTGAAGAACCGGATATCCAAGATGACCATAAGTTAAATTCTCAATATTCAGATCTCTTACCTGCTCTTTAAGAGTAGGATTTCTTTCCAGCCGCGCTTTAGTAATTAACATGGAAAATAACAGGAATAGCTCCGTGTGCTCTTTAATTTGGGATTGCCTGAATATCGGAGCTTTTTCCGGATCCAAACCGGCTGCCAGCCAATCAATTACCATTTCAATTGTATTATTATAAATCTCATCAGTAGATAAATCTGTTGTTAAAACGTGATAATCTGCAATAAGATGATAGCTTTCATACTGATCCTGAGATTTATCCAGT
>CAZEBL010000201.1:0-5580 GCA_964510325.1 uncultured Melioribacter sp.
TTTTTGTCTGACGATATGCAACGAGCTGTCTTTCGGGTTCTCGATAAGACCATGATGCTAAAGTATTGGTTCTATCTTGACCAATGGTTTTATAGTAATCGTAACCGACATTTAAGGTCGCTTTTAAGTCGGGAATGTAAGGAATTTTATAATCTAACTTAGCTCCTAATAAATATCTTTTAGCAGAAGATGTGTTTTCACGGAATTCCAAACGTGCAACAGGATTGTGAGTAGCAATATTATTTGGTGTGCCGTTAAGTTTATCATTGGAGCTGATTTCTGTCCATGCTGTATAACCACCAAATCTTGTATTACCGTTTTTAATCGGTTGTGTCGGGTCGAATTCAACTGCAGATCCAATCGCATCGTTATTGGAGAAATTATTATTGATTAAGGAAGCGGAAGCAGATAAATCTACAGTTAAGTCACCATTCAATAATGATGGTGTCATTGCAAAGGACAAATTCTTTCTATCAATTGAATTATATTTTAGAATTCCACCTTGATATAGGTAACCTAACGACAAACGATAAGGAATAGAGGCAATTGCATGACTGAAGCTTAAATTATGTTCTGTTGTTGGAGCTGTTTGATAAATTTCTTTTTGCCAGTCGGTATTTGCATTACCTAATCGTGTTAAAGCTGCATTTGTTAAACCATAATTTGCAACACGGTCTGCAATTAAAGCTCTAAATTCATCTCCAGTAAAAACAGAAAGTAATTTTGCCGGTGTGGCAAGAGAAAAGTTACCGCTGTAATTAATAAGTAATTTTGCTGCTGCAAGATCTTTTTCCAACAACATTCCTCTCTTTGTTTTTACGATAATAACACCGTTGGAAGCTCTAGAACCATATATTGCAGTAGCAGATGCATCTTTCAAAATTGTAATTGATTCAATATCATTTGGATTGAGAGATGTAAGTGGATTTGCCATACCTGAAATTCCTGCACTCTCCAATGGAATATTGTCAACTACAATTAACGGGTCATTATTACCTTGAATTGAAGAGCCACCACGAATACGAATTTTAGTTCCTGCACCTGCAGCTCCGCCCAATGTGTTTGCAATAACACCGGGAGCTTTTCCAATCAATAACTCTTGAGGTGATGTAATAGTTCCTTTGCTAAAATCTTTAGCAGAGATTGCAGTAACTGATCCAGTTGCATCGGCTTTTTTAACTTCACCGTAACCTATTCCAACTACAAGAACATCTTTTAGTTGTGTTATATCAACCTTAAGAGAAATGTTTAAATAGGTTTGATTGGTTATTTGAATTTCCTCTCGTAAATAACCTACGTAGGATATTACCAAAATGGCGCCGGGTTTTACTTTCAATCTAAATTCACCATTCACATCAGTAGCTGTTCCATTTGTAGTCCCTTTTTCCAAAACATTCGCACCGATTAATTCGGTTTTATCATCAGCACTTATTACCTTACCACGAATTTCCAGCTCTTGTGCAAAAACTATTGAGCCGGCTTGCATCATTAAAAAGAACAAGACAAATAAAAGGCTCTTTGCAATTTTAAATGAGTCTTGTCCAATAATCTTCGTGGATAATATGCGATTACTGCTAGACGTTAAACCTATTGGGTCTATTATTTTACTAAAATAATTAACCAGTAGGTTCACATGGTTGGGTTTTGTCATATTTTTCCTCGTTTATTTAAAGTGGTTAAATCAGTTAATTTAACAAACCTTTCTCTGATACCGGTATTTTATTTAGCACATCCTTTTTTACCGGTCTCCCTATTTCAGAATTAATTGAATTGATGCTGTCTACAAAAGTTGAAAGCTCCACCCCTTTATTTCTACTGTCAGATAAATTATATCCATCCGGAAAGTTAAGATTTATTAAGAATCGGGTTGCGGCATATAAAACAAAATTATAAGTAGTAATTAAATAATATGATTTATAAGTGAAAAACATAAAAGGTAGCGCTAACTTTGAAGATTTTAACAAATGGCTGATTATAATGGTGGTGAGAAAAACTGAAACTAATACAGTATAAAACTGTTTTGTCATAAACAAATTTTCAAAAACTTCAATGGAGGATAACTATTGGATAGTCACCCGTCCACAGAATTAATTAATCAGTTGGAACTTCTTAAGAGCGACTGAAATTTACAAAAACATATATCAAAAAATCAAATGATTTAATAGAATTATCTTACTGAAATGATTATAAAAAATTTTGCAAAACACCATTTTTACTTATTATTTACAGTGTTAAATTTAGAGTATAATTGTAACTGTATTTTATTAATTTTTGCTATAATATTAACAACCTATTTGCCTAATTCAAAAAATTATTTTTCGAGTATTGCATGAGTCCAAAGCAAGTTACATTAAATGATATTGCAAAAAAATTAGGCGTTTCTATAATCACTGTATCAAAAGCTTTAAGAGGTCATCCGGATATTTCCTCCGCTACTGCAACTTTAATAAAAAAAACTGCAGATGAGCTGGGATATTTACCTAACTTTATGGCTCGTAACCTTGCTTCCAGAAAGTCAAAATCTATTGGTGTTGTCCTTCCACAAATTGCTCATCATTTCTTCAGCACAATTATGGATTATATTTATGATTATGCAACTCTACACAACTATCAGGTTTTTCTTACAGTATCTCAAGAAAATGCAGAGATGCAGAAGAAACAGATTCAAACACTTTTATCGATGAGAGTTGATGGTTTAATAGTATCCATTTCGCAAGATACTTCCAGTTTCGAAATTTTCGAGAATGCATTGAAACAACAGATTCCCATTGTCTTTATGGATCGAATCCCCGATATATCAAATTGTAATACGGTTACCGTTGATGACAAGGGCGGTGCATACAGAGCTACTGAACATGCTATTAAACTTGGCTACCGAAAAATTGCTCAGTTTGCCGGTTATTCAAATATTAACATTGGTAGAGAAAGAATCACGGGATTTAAACAAGCTTTAACTGATAATGGAATTGAAATTAACAACGATTGGATAATTGAAGGTGATTATGAAGAAAAACATGGTTACGATTCATTTATGAAATTGTACAAAGAAAATAATATGCCCGACTTAATTCTTGCAGTTACTTTCCCGGTTGCAATTGGAATATATACTGCCGCAAAAGAAGTTGGCATGAGAATACCAGATGATATCGATTTAATCTGTTTCGGCAATTCACCGGTTCAGGAGTTTTTATCTCCACCGCTCAGTTGTGTTAATCAACCAACCGATCGGCTTGCTAAAAAGTCTGTTGATCTTTTACTTGAGAATATTGACAACTCCGAAAAGTTTAATTATCAACAAATAGTTGTTGATACAGAATTGATTTTGCGTGGCACTTGTATCAAATACAACAAAACCTGATTTCTTCTTACATAAATAGATCAGAATATAAACAATGGCCTTAAAGGAAAAAGCTCAATCACAAATTAATTCACTTAAAGATACTATTCACAAATCTGGTTTTCATACTGACAGGATAGTTACAAGAGAATATAACCATGAATTTAATGCAATTGATGGGAAGCAACAGGTTAAAGTTCAGATTTTTTTTGGTAAAAAAGGTATAAAAAAAATTCTTCAAGGAGATATAAACTCAACTTTATACAAAACAATCAGTAACCTAACAAGCGAACAACAATCGCTAGATTTATCTGAATCAGAGATAATTGAACCCGATGAATACATCGGTTCTGATGAAGTTGGCAAAGGCGATTTCTTTGGACCTCTTGTTGTTGCTGCCGTTTTTGTTAATTACAATTCTAAATTAGCTTTAACTAAAATTGGAATCCGGGATAGCAAAGACATTTCAGATCCACAAATAAAATTATTTGCAAAAGAAATTAAGTCTGTTATTAAAAATGATTTCGAAATTGTTAATATTAATCCCGATAAGTATAACGAGTTATATGATAAATTTAAGAACCTTAACAAATTATTAAATTGGGCACACTCTAAAGCAATAGAAAATTTGATCGATAATAGAGAGTGTAAATATGTAATTACGGATAAATTTGGTAAAAAAGATCTTAACCTGGTTTCAAAATATCCCGATGTAAATTTTATAGCAGAAACCAAGGCAGAAAAATATATTGGCGTTGCTGCTGCTTCAATTCTTGCAAGGGCTTCCTTTCTGGAATGGTTCGATTCTCAACTGAAGAAAGGTTTTAAATTACCTAAGGGAGCTTCCGGACAGGTTGAAGATTATGCAAAAACATTAATTAAAAAAATCGACGGTAATGAACTGAAAACAATTGCAAAGCTTCACTTTAAAACTTATTCTAAAATAAAAAGTAACTGATTTCAAATAAATATTTAATAAACATGAGGATAAAATAGTGTCACGATCTAAAATTAAGAGAATAGGAATTCTAACAGGTGGCGGTGATTGTCCCGGCTTAAATGCAGTAATAAGAGGTGTTGCAAAACCGGCTCACGATCTTGGACTGAGTGTGCTTGGTATTCTGGATGGTTTTGAAGGTCTTGTAGAAGGCAAAGCGATCGAACTGTACAACCGGGATGTATCGGGAATTCTTGCAAAGGGTGGAACAATATTAGGTTCATCCAATAAAGGGGATCCATTTCATTGGCCCGAGGAAATAAATGGTAAAATTAAAATAATGGATCGATCTAAAGATGCACTGAAAAATTATCAGGCATGGGACCTTGATGCCCTTGTTGCCATTGGTGGCGATGGAACCATGCATATTGCAAGTTATCTTAGTGATATGGGAATGAATATCGTCGGTGTTCCAAAAACAATTGATAACGATCTCGAAGCAACAGATCAAACATTCGGTCACGACTCCGCAGTTTATGTTGTTGCCGAAGCATTAGACCGGCTTCACACAACTGCTTCAGCACATCATCGCATTATGGTTTGCGAAGTAATGGGAAGATATGCAGGATGGATTGCATTAAATGGTGGATTAGCCGGTGGTGCAGATGTTATTCTTATTCCAGAAATTCCATTCGAGTGGGATGTAATTTATGACCGCGTTCTTCACAGAAATATGAAGGGTAAAAGATTCAGTATTGTCTGTGTGGCAGAAGGTGCAAAACCTAAAAACGGTGGACTTGTAACAAAAGGAAAAGACATAAAAAGAACCGATCCTGTTCAACTTGGTGGAATTGGAGAAGTCGTTGCAAAAAAAATTAGTGAAAATACTGGATTGGAGACGAGGTACACAGTACTTGGGCATTTGCAGCGCGGTGGCAGTCCTACTCCCTATGATAGAATTTTGTCAACTAAGTTCGGAACCAATGCAATTCAATTAGTTATTAAAAGAAAATTCGGTAGGATGGTAGCATTAAAAGGTTCTGAAATTAAAAGTGTTCGAATAGTTGATGCCATTTCACACCAAAAATTAGTAAAACCGAATGACCAGGGAGTATTAGCGGCAAGTGCTGTTGGAGTAAGTTTCGGTACTGAAAAATTATAGATCGGCTTGTTTGGATAAAGGAATATTACTATTTTTGTGCGCCAATTTAATCTTTGTTTCTTTGAATTTGGCGCTTGGTTATTGAAATTGGGGTCGTAGTTCAGTTGGTTAGAACGCCTGCCTGTCACGCAGGAGGTCGCGAGT
>CAZEBL010000202.1:0-5532 GCA_964510325.1 uncultured Melioribacter sp.
GGAGCAATTTCCGGGGTGCTTGGTGTATTAACAAAAGCGGGTGATGAGATTATTTCCCACAAAACTCTTTATGGTTGTACAATTTCTCTTCTAAAAAATTGGTATCCGCGTTACAATATAAAATGGACACCAATTGATCTTACTGATATTAATATCCTGAAAAAATCAATTACTGAAAAAACTAAGGTTATTTATTTCGAAACACCTGCCAATCCAAATATGGAAATTATCGATATAAAAGCTGTTCGTAATGTTGTTGATCAAATTAATAAAGACAGAAATGAACAGGATCAGATTTATATTGTAATCGATAATACTTTTGCAACTCCATTTTGCCAGCGGCCTATTGAATATGGTGCAGACTTCGTTGTTAATTCCTTAACAAAAGGAATTGGCGGATTTGGAACTGATATGGGGGGTGCTGTAATTGGTAAAAAGAAATTTCAAGGTATAATTCAACTGATAAGAAAAGATTTTGGTGCAGCACTAAGTCCTAAAAATGCATGGTCAATTCTAACTTATGGTTTACCAACTCTGGCAATAAGGCAGCGCCAGCAAATTAAAACTGCAATGCGTGTGGCTGAATTTTTGAACTCTCATCCTAAAGTTGAATTTGTAAATTATCCCGGTTTGCCTAATTTCAAATATTATGAACTGGCTAAGAAGCAAATGGTTGATTTTAATGGAAACTTTGCACCCGGTAGTATGATCTATTTTGCTCTTAAAGGGGAAAATGCAATTGAAACAAGAGAGATCGGTAAAAAATTTATGGATCACGTTGCTGATAAAGCTTACACAATGACACTTGCTGTTTCATTAGGGCATACAAGAACATTGATTGAACATCCAGCATCTATGACTCACTCTGTTGTTCCTCCGGAAGAACTGGAAATGAGAGGTATTGACCCCGGCGGAATTAGATTAGCAATAGGACTTGAAAATCCTGATGATATCTTATTTGATCTGGATGAATCATTAAAAATAATTTAAGACCATTCTACAGAGCTGTCTTAAAGTGAATAAGTAATTAAGAAATTTTAAGACAGCTCCTTCTTATGGAAAAATTAATGCGGATAATAACAAGTAATCTCCTCTCAAAATTTCCCGAAATAATTTTCGGTTTTTCTACTAAAATTGGTTTGAACAGGGAGGCACCATTCTTTTTTAACTTATCTCTTACAGTAGGCGATAATCCTTCAATAGTTCATGAAAACAGAGAAAGATTTTTTAATGAAATTGGTCTTAGCCCCTCACAAATAGCATTTCAGAAACAGATCCATAGTGATATAATTAAGTTTGTTGAGAAACCGGGACTGCTTGGTGAAAGCGATGCCCTTGTTACAACCAGAATAGGAATTGGTCTGGCTATTTCTGCTGCCGACTGTACTCCAATTTTTATTTATGATAACGTAAATAAAATTATAGCCGCAGTTCATTCAGGTTGGCGCGGTACTCAAAAAAAAATTCTTAAAAAAGTATTAAGCAACCTTAGCTTTCATTACAAAAGTAAACCTGAAAGTCTTTATGTGTTCATCGGACCTTCAATTTCACAAGAAAATTATCAAGTTGGTAATGAAGTGGCGGTTCAGTTCGATCAAAAATATCTAAAGGTAGAAAATCAGAAAATATTATTGGATGTTGCTACAGCTAATAAAGATATCCTTTTGAATTTTGGTATCCCTCAAGAGAATATTGAAGTATCGGATTTATGTACATATAAAGAAAAAAATCTACTACATTCATATAGAAGGGATGGGAAATTATCAGGGCGTATGCTGGGAGTTATTGCATTAAAGGAATTTTAATGGATTCTGAAAAGATCAAAATTGGTTTAGGATTTATTCTTATTTGTATTATCTGGGGTTCTACATGGCTTTTTATTCGTTTAGGACTTGAGTCATTAACACCGGTTATATCTGCCGGTATCAGGTTTTCACTCGCTTCAATTCTAGTTTATGGATTAATGAGTTATAAAAAAATATCACTTCAAGCGGATTCTCTTTCTATCCGTCTCTATTTTGTTCTTGCATTTTTTTCTTATATAATTCCATTCGGATTGGTTTACTGGGCAGAACAATTTATTCCATCCGGTTTAGCTTCAATTATTTTTGCTGTTATGCCTTTTGGAGTTATACTCTTTACAAGACTTGCAATACAAAACACAGAAATTAAGTTTGCACAGTATCTTGGTGTAATAATTGGTTTTGTCGGAATTGTAACAATTTTTTCCGAAGATCTTACAATAGACATCTCCAATAATTTTTTTGGAATGTTAGCTGTTTTATTAAGTGCCACAATGCAAGCTTCTATTGCGGTAACAATTAAGAAATACGGTAGTCATTTAAACCCCCTTTCAATGAATTTTATTCCTCTCCTTATTGCGGGTCTTATAATGATTCCTCTTGCATTTATAATAGAGGACAGTTCTTCATGGAAATTTGATTCCATCGCATTGGGTTCAGTATTTTATTTAGCATTATTCGGAACACTTATTACTTTTACTACTTATTACTGGTTATTAAAAAGAATGAACATAGTAATACTTTCATTATCGACATTTATTACACCGATAGTAGCAGTAATTCTCGGCTGGTTAATATTAAACGAAAAATTTTCATCTCAGGCAATGATTGGAAGCGCTATGGTGCTAATTGGGATTTTATTTGCTAATTTTAACGGGCTTAAAAATTATATTAAATCCAGAAAGCAACCTGTTATATGACGAACATCATTCGAATTAAAAACGCAACATTTTACGCTTATCACGGTGCATTGGAAGAGGAACAGACTATTGGCGGTGTATTCGAGGCAGACCTCGATATTTATACAGACTTTTCAAAAGCTGCTGAAAAGGACGACTTGAAGCTTACAATCAATTATGATGAAGTCTATAAATATATCAACCGGATTGTTCATAGTAAGAAATATTACCTTATTGAAACGCTTGCTACAATTATTGCAGATGGCTTACTCGAAAAATATAAGTCGATTAATAAGATTGCTGTTCGCGTTCGTAAGCACCATGTTCCGGTTGGTGGTGTTCTCGATTATGTTGAAGCCGAAGTTATAAAAGAGAATGGTAAATAATATTTTCCTGGGGCTCGGTTCCAATAAAGGAGACCGAATTAAATTTTTATTGAACGCTGTTGAGAAAATTAAAAACAATACTAATTGTATTCTTGTTAATTCCTCTTCTGTTTATGAAACAACTCCATATGGAAATATTGACCAGGAAAATTTTTTTAATGCTGTAATTAGTATAAGCTCCGATTTAAGTCCTGATGAATTGTTCAATTTTATAAAGCAAATAGAGCAGGAATTAGGAAGATTTGAATTAAACAAAAAATGGGGTCCAAGAGAAATTGATATTGATATTCTTTTCTATAATCAGTTAATTTATATTAAAGATAACTTGATTATTCCTCATTCGGAAGTATTGAAAAGAGATTTTGTGCTGGTACCGTTAATTGAAATAGCTCCGGCGTTTATTCATCCTGTTGAAGGTAAACAGTTGAGTGAACTAAGTCTAGCGGGAATTGAAAGTCACATTGTTACTAAATTCGATTATAAATTAATTTAATTGATTATGCCCGAAATAAGATACATTGCAATTGAAGGTGTTATAGGTGCAGGAAAAACCTCTCTTGCACAAAAACTGTCTGATAAACTCGGTGCCAATCTTATTCTCGAACAGTTCGAAGATAATCCCTTTCTGGAAAAATTCTACGACGATAGGAAACGGTTTGCATTCCAGACGCAAATGTTTTTCCTTATTAATCGTTATAAGCAGCAGCAGCAGCTAAATCAGCAGGAACTCTTTTCCAAGTATATTGTTTCGGATTACATTTTCGAAAAAGATAAAATATTTGCTTATCTGAATCTAAGCGGTGAAGAAATTAAATTATACGAAAGCATTTTCCCGCTGCTCGAAAGGGATATTCCTAAACCTGACCTGGTTATTTTTCTTCAATCGAGTATAGATCGTCTTGTAGCTAATGTAAAAACGCGCGGCAGAAAAATTGAAAAGAATTTAACACGAGGTTATCTAACCGAGTTGTCGGAATCTTACAATAACTTTTTTTTCAAATACAGTAATACTCCTCTTCTTATTGTAAATACTACAGATATCGATTTTGTAAACCGTGAAGAAGATTTTGATGAGTTATATATGCAGATTTTCAGGGAGGACAGGGGTTTTATTGAATACTTTAATCCGGAGGTAAAAGTTTAGAATGGCGTTATTAAGAATAATATTGTGGGGACTTTTATTTTACCTTGTAATTAGAATGGCAAAAAATTTTATGAGTTTACTTACTTCAGGTAAGACAGTCGAAAAAAAGAAAAGTACTTTCAAACCTTATAGATCGAAATATAATATCAGGAAAGAAGATGTTATTGATGCTGAATATGAAGATATAACTAACGTTGGAACGGATAATTCAAAAAATAAATCCTGATGTCATCTCAAAACAAATTTAAGTCGCGTTTAACATCGTTCCTTAAAAAATTATTATCTGTAGAAGAACTTCGCCAGTTTATAATTAATCCGCCTAAAATAATTCTTATTGTCCGTCAGCATAATCAATTTGGTGATATGCTTGCTACTATCCCTCTATTCAGAGCAATTAAAGAAAATTATCCTGATTGTAAAATTACACTTATTGCAAGTGCCGAGAACTATTTTGCGCTAAAGAAGAATTTACTAATAGACGAATTGTTTGTCTTCAACAAAAAATTTTTTTTCAATCCATTCTATATTTATTCGCTTTATAAAGTTCTAAGAAAAAATTATGATCTTGCAATTGTTCCGGTTACCGTTGCTATCTCTACAACAAGCTGTCTGCTTGCCGGATTTTCAAAAGCTAAAATAAAAATTGGTCCCAATTCCCTTGATGGTAAATTCAACCAAATGTTCTACGTCTTCAATTACAGATTCGATCTTAACTGGAAAAAGAATCCCGATTCTCATGTATCAGATTTTATCTTAGATATTATCCGTCCATTTGGAATTACAACAAAAAATTTGTCATCTCAAATAAACTTTGATAAAAGGGATAATCTTGTAGCAAAGGAATTTTTGCAAAAATTGAAAGACGATGGAAAAACTGTAATTGGAATTCATGCCGGTGCCGGCAAACCCCAGAATAGATGGTCGGTTTTTAATTTTATTGAATTAGTTAATAGGCTGGAAAAAGAATTTAATGCAGTAATTTATTTTACCGGCAGCAGTGCTGATAAAGAAATAATTGAAATAATAAGAAAAGAATTTCCAGAAAAAGGATATTTTTTAAATAAAACAGTTCCGCAATTAGCAGCATTAATATCAAAGAGCAATTTATTTATTTCAAACGATACAGGTGTTATGCACGTTGCCGGTGCAACAGAAACTCCGTTAATTTCCCTTTTCGGTCCAACAAATCCTTTTAATTGGGCTCCCGTTGGTCCAAATAAAATGTTTATTCGTAAATCCGAATTGATGAATGATATAACAGTTGATGATATAGTTAACCTTGCTAAAATTCTACTTGAAAA
>CAZEBL010000203.1:0-5504 GCA_964510325.1 uncultured Melioribacter sp.
CTAAAACTTTTTACAGGAAAAATTTCATGTGCTTCTTCTGCAATTTGGAATATCTTTTTATCAGAGATACCATGAGGGGTTAAAATATCTCCGAGAGTTTCGCCTGAGTTGATAGTACCATGTACTTCTATTAATGAATCGACCGCCAATCCAAATGAATTTATTTTTTCAACAGGGGTTTTAACTTCATCTTTATTATTCTTACAACCGCTTATAAAAAGAAGGGTAACAATGAATGAGAATATTATTATGTAGGATCGTAAATTAAATTTCATCAATAATTAAATCCGTTTTCTATTATATCAAGATAACTTTTTAATAATCTCAACCGAATTGATTCCTTCCGATTCGGCAGAAAAATTTGGAATAATTCTATGGCGTAATACCGGGATGAGGAATGATTTAACATCATCAATTGAAGGAGTAAATCTACCTTCCATAACAGCTTTAGTTTTAGCGGCAAGAATCAGGTATTGAGATGCACGCGGACCGGCACCCCAGCTTATCCAATCTTTAACAAACTGTTGTGCGTTTCCATTCGTTGGTCTGGTATTATTTACAAAACTTACTGCATATTGAATAACATTATCCGCAACAGGTACCCGCCTAATTAAATCCTGGAAGAAAGTCATTTCATCGGCTTTAATAATTTTGTTAAGTGTTGGGGTGTAATCACTTGTTGTTTGCCTTATTATTTCAACCTCTTCTTCAATACTTGGATAATTCAACCAGAGGTTAAACATAAATCTGTCGAGTTGTGCTTCAGGAAGCGGATAAGTTCCTTCCTGCTCAATTGGATTTTGAGTTGCAAGAACAAAGAATGGCTCTTCCAATTTATGTGTAATTCCAGCAGTGGTTACTTTGTATTCTTGCATTGCTTCAAGAAGTGCCGATTGTGTTTTGGGTGGAGTTCGGTTTATTTCATCGGCTAAAATCATGTTAGCAAAAATTGGTCCTTTTATAAACCTGAATTCGCGCTTGTGTGTAACCGGATTCTCATCAATTATTTCAGTTCCGGTTATATCGCCGGGCATAAGATCCGGAGTAAATTGTATCCTGTTGAATTTTAGGTCAAGAACTTCTGCAAAAGTTTTTATTAAAAGTGTTTTTGCTAAACCAGGGACTCCAATTAGAAGACAATGACCGCGTGAAAGAAGTGCAACTAAAAGATCATTTATAATTTGATCCTGCCCGATAATTACTTTTGCGATTTCCTTCTTTATATTTTTTACTGCAACCGATAATTTTTCAACCAGTTCAACATCATTATTCGGCACTTGAACCCCGTTTTTAATCTATACAATAATATTAATTAACGCCATTTTTAAAGACGAATATCCCAATAAATTTTTTCTCTCAATTCATCCATCCACTTAGCATATAATTTCTGTTTTTTGTAATACTCTGCCAATCGTTTAATCTCAGCAAAATCTTCATCAAGACTGGCTTTATGTTCCGGAGTCCGTTTAATTAGTTTAACAATATGATATCCGTAAGCATTATTATCTATTTCAAGTCTTTTAGGAAAGCTGATATCATTTTCCTTCATTTTAAAAATCACATCAAGTAATGATTTATCGAGCTGATTCTTCTCAAATGTTCCGAGCTCACCACCGAATCTTGCATTTTCTTTATCATCACTATATTTCTTAGCGTAGTATTCAAAAGTATTTACCTTACGCATAATGCTATCTCTTAAGTCATTAAGAAATTCAATTGCTTTAAGATCGGCTTCATCATCTGCCTTCAGTTTAATAAGAATATGCCGGCAATGGATCGATTCTCCTCTTCTTTCCAATAATTGAATTATGTGATATCCAACCGGAGATTCAACAATTCCCGAAAGCTGATTTGGCGCAAGCGCAAATGCAGCAGCTTCAAACTCAGGATAAAATACGCCGCGTTTGACAAATCCAAGATCGCCGCCCTGTGATGCACTTCCCGGATCGTTAGAGTATTGACGGGCTAATTGTGCAAAGTCGCCCCCTTTTTTAATTGAATCGAGAAGCATTGCAGCAGTTTCTCTGGCTTTCTGTTTTATTCTCTCCCCCGTTTTAGGATTCTGGAATATATGCGCAATCTGGAATCGTTCAGGGACAATACCAAGTGAATCTTTATAAGTATTAAAGAACTCTTCTACTTCCAAACGTGAAACCTGAATTCCGGCAAACTTTTTTTCTCTTACAATCTCAGACATTGCCATTTTTTTAATATCATCTCTTATGTTTCTTCTAATTTTTTCGAGGGGCATTCCATAGACTTGTTCCATCCGTTCCTTTGAACCAAACTGCTGCATCATCAGATTTATTTGATAGTCCAGTCTTTGATTAACCTGTTCATCAGTTACTGTAACAGAATCTAATTCTGCTTGAGCATAAAGTAGTTTCTCTTCTATTAATTGGTTGAGAATTGCTCTTACAATCTGTGGATCTTGCGGATTAAGTTTTCTCTGGGATGTTTCGTAATAAACTCGAAAGTCCAGATCAGATTTTAAGATTATTTCGTTATCTACAACGGCAACAATTTTATCGCCTACCTGTTGAGCAAAAAGAGAAACAGTAAGTATTAAGAAGCTAAAAATGTATTTCATTCTGTGTACCTTTTTATATCGATATTATGATCGTCAATTAATTTATTTAAGTATTCTCTTACAAGTTCTTTGTTTTTTAGAATCATAAACCTTTCTTTAACGATGTCGGAAATCATATCAAATGAAGGGAGAGTCCCTTTATCATATTTTTCAATTAATTGAACAATTACAAATTTTTGTGGTTCCTCCTGCAAAACAATACTAACCTCGTTGGGTAATAGATTAGTAACAATTTTATATTGAGCAACCGATCCAAATTTATGAGCGGGTATCAAAATTGAAGATTGTTCATTAATAATTGTTTCGTCACCTCTAAATGAATTAAGAGCTTTTTTCCAATCGCTTTCCACAAGTAATTTTCTGAACCTTACAGCTGTTTCAAAGTTATTAAAGTAAACAGTATTGATTTTAAAATAATCCTCTGTAAATAAAAAATCCTGTTTATATTTTTCGTAAAATGCTTTTAGTTCATCGCTGCCCGGTTCATATTTATTATAATCAAGGTATTTATTAATTATAAATGCAGCAGCAAGTTCCTTTCGGGAATTTTCTAATATACGATTGAACTGATCCGAATCCAGAATTCCGTTATTCCGCGCTTCCTGATATAGGATTTCCTTTTCAACCCAATCATTTATGAATTCTTCGCGGAGTTTGGACTGATTATGGAAATCGCCTAAAGCATTTTCTAAATTTTCTTCGGTTAGAACAGAATCCCCAACTTTAACAATTTGGTTGGATCTCCTGTCACCGTCTGAACAGCTAACAAAAATTAGAATCGATACTAATAATAACGGACTAATTCTTAAATGCATTACCTAACTCATTATAGTAGATTTTTGGTTTATAAATATCCTTAAGACCATTGATATAATTATCCTCAAGTCTCTTACTCTCACGTTCCTGAAGCAAACTTGCAATTTCGGCTTTAACTTCATCAAAGTTTTTAAGCCGTGCATCCTCGCGTTTAATAAGTTTAACAATAGACCAGCCGTCCTGGAAACGGAAAGGTTCTGATATATCACCGATATTCTTCAACGAGTTTGCTTTTTTAGAAAGATCATTTACGTCTATCTCAACCAATCCATAATAACCTGGAACATCCTTGTACCCCATTCTTTGCGAATACTTAACAACTAGACTATCGAAATTTTCTCCGCTTTTTGCCATTGAATAGTAATGGTTTATCAAAGAATCCGTGGATGTATAAATTTCCTTGAATTCAACTCTATCCTTCCATCTATATTCTTCCCGGTGTTGATCAAAATAGTTTTGAATCATTGAACTATCAACTACAACTTTAGTCCATACTTCTTCTTCAAGCAATTTGAAAAGGTAAATTCCATTTTCATATTCTTCCATAAGTGATGCAAATTGCGAACTCTCTTTATCGTATTCCATTGCTTTATTTTTTAATATCATATCATCAACATAATTCGTATAAATATCTTTAATATTTTCGGCGTTAAGAAGAGTATAATTATATTGTTCGGACCTTATGATATATGACATTAGTGAATCGACTGTAAAATATTGATTTGAAAATGTAAAAAGAACTTCGGGACCAATGGATTTTTTAAATTCTGTAGCTTCAAAATTTCTACCGCTTCTTATAGCATTTGCAGAAGATACCAGTTTCTGATAGATATCTTCATTCATTTTATAGTTATAATTCTTTTTTAAGCTATCAAGAAGTTTTTCATATTCCATCTTAAAGTATGTTCTAACAAACATATCTTTTAATTCTTCCGCACTATCCTTAAATGACCGGTAAGGAGATATTTCATTTACTCTGACTATATGATAACCTACTGTTGTTTCAATTATTGGCGATATCTCATTTACATTCAAACTGAACAAAACATCTTCAAATTTTGGATCAATCCTTCCTCGGGATAAAAATCCTAAATCACCAAATTGTTTGGCGGTCATTTTATCTTCCGAGTAATCCAGAGCTAACTTGTTAAAGTCGGCACCTTTTTTAAGTTTTTTCTCGATATCTAAAATTTTCTTTAATGCTCTTGTAGAATCTTTTTTTCCTGTTGAATCTAGAACGGAAACCATAATGTGCTGAGCTTTAACCTGTTCTTTACGTGGCTGTTTTTCCAATACCTTAATTATATGATACCCATAGTTGGACTTAACAAGTTTTGGATAAATTTTCCCAGCTTCAGTTGAGTAAATAGCTTCTTCAATTTCGGGAACGACAATCATACCTGAAGTAACCCATCCTACTATTCCTCCCCTCTTGTTAGTATATGTATCTTTAGAATATTGTTCGGCAAGTTTTGAATAATCTTCTCCTTTATTGATCCTATCGATCAACTCATTTCCTAATTTTTCTGTTTCTACAGCATTCATTGTCGAATCGGGAATAAGCATAATATGTGCAGCTTTAAACTCGGTTTTTCTTCTTTCGTACATTTTTTTCAAAGCTGGTTCATACAGATGATCTTCAAGAAACAAAGTAGATCCTATATTCTTTTTATAATCGGATAATTCCTTTTGCATATCAGGATCTGTTGTAAATCCTCTTACCTCAGCGTCCCTCAATTTCATTTTGTAATTAACATAGAGGTCGAGAAATTTTTTAAGTTCATCCTGAGAATCTGTTTTAGCTTTTTCTATTCCACCTATATTCTTTGCATAAGCTTTTTCAAATTCATCCAGATAAATTTTATACTTACCATATTCGGCTACAACTATTTTAGAATGTTCTGACGTACAAGAGACAAATAGGATGGAAAGTGGCAGAATCGATAAAAGAAGCTTGCGAAAAATCATTAATAAACCTCCGTCAATTTTTTAGAATCAAATAATCATGTTTAATGTGAAGTGTAAAAATAGCAAGAAAATCTAAATTTACTCTCATTATTCAACTTTGAATGGAATTGTGTTCCTTTCCCAGAAAATT
>CAZEBL010000204.1:0-5483 GCA_964510325.1 uncultured Melioribacter sp.
TTACGCATGAAATCGGCTTAATAGATAATGCTTCCTTCTTTGTAAAAATAATAGGTAAGCTTAAACAACGAAGCGACTACTTTCTTAAAATAGATTTAAGCAAAATTATTGATGTTGCCGGTAATAAAGTTGATTCTACTTATAAACATAAGTTCACCACCAATAGCGAACTCGATTTTTCCGGTGTAGCGGGTAATGTTAAAAATGCTGTTGGGAATTCTGATGTTTATGTAGAATTGAAAAGCGTTGGTAATGATAAAAGAAATTACATTAATAAGGTAAATAAGGATAATTCATTTAATCTTACCAAAATTCTTCCCGGTAAATATTTATTAAGCAGCTTTATTGATAAAAATAAAAATAGTAAATATGATGCTGGTTCAGTTAAACCATTAATTTATGCAGAGAAGTTTACTTTTTATCCAGATACACTAAACCTTAGAGCGCGTTGGCCGGTAGTTGATGTAAGTATTGAGTACTAATCATAAAGATAATATTTTTTTGAGAGAGCTCTGAATGATTTGATATCTTTCCTAAGGTAAGATCTAATATCATCAAATTTATACCGTTTCGAAAAATCCAGTCTTATCCTATCAGTCCCCATTACTTTATCAAACATTTTCAATCTGGTTGTATCCGCTAATTCAAATATCTTTTTTGATGGATATAATTTGTCGTGTATCTCCATAAAGTAGAATTGGAGGTCTATTAGATTCACTTTATAATAATCCGTAATATGAATCTGAACACCGTTGAGGACTTTATCCAGCCAGATACCATAATTTGTTTTGTATGAAATGGGTCTGAATTTTACTCCACGAAGATTTAATGCATTCATTTGTGCTGCAAGTGTATCGGCGTTAATCCATTCAGCAGCAAAAGTTTGAAATGGTAGAGTGTATGATATTCCAATGGATATAGTTACTAATTCTCCAAGTACACCTGAAGCAACAAGATAAAATGGTGTTAAACTATATGGAACGTTGGTAGAAGTTGGAACCCAAATCAAATTTGTATCGTCGTAGTGCATCCATCTTTTCCATCCAACCATTTTAACCACATTAAGCTTGCATTTAACTTTATTAGTCAGCATTCCTTCTTCATTTAACATTCGGGCTAATTCGCCGCATGTTAATCCATATACATAAGGAATTTTATATTGGCTTACGAAAGAAGAAAAATCATCTTCAACAATATTTCCCTCAATTCTAATTCCCCCTAACGGATTGGGTCTATCCAGCACAATAAATTCTTTATTGTTTTCTGCGGCAGATTCCATTGCAAGCCCAAGTGTACTTATATAAGTATAAGATCTGCAGCCGATATCCTGAACATCATAGACAATAGCATCAATGTCGTTAAGCATTTCCGGAGTAGGTTTATTCCGTTTTCCGTAAAGAGAATAATATTTTATTCCTGTTGTACTATCGAAAAAATCGTTTATTGTTTCACCGGCTTTTCCTATACCTCTAAATCCATGCTCGGGACTAAATACAGCAACAAGTTCAACATTTTTTGATTTTGAAAGTAAATCAACTGTTGAAACTAATTTTTTATTAACGCCGGTTTGATTTGTAATTAGTGCAATACGTTTGTTTTCTAAAATTGAGAAATCATCTCTTTCAAGAACATCAATTCCTTGTAATACTCTTTGATTCTGGGCAGAAATTATAATAGGAAGAAGTATAATTAGTAAAAGAATTTTTTTTATCATGCCGGCAGAAATGTTTTTGTTATTCTATCTAACATTTGTAGGGTCGCTTTATCAATCTCTTCGAAAATAATATTTGCTCGCTTTCTAATCTCTTCTGCAATTGTCTGATTATTTAATGAACTGCAATTGATCAGTACATTTAAATAAGCTCCCTGAACTGATGTCCTTATAAGAGCTATTGCAACACCTGCATCAGAAAGTGAATTTTTATTCCCTTTGTCAGCTATTGATTTTAATAATGGGAGCAATTCATAGCATTTATGCATAACTACCGATGGTACTTCCGCAGCATTTATTGTAGCTTCTTCAATTTTAGAATTTCGTGCTTCCTTTTCTTCATCCGATTCCTTGGGTAGTTTAAATGCTGCCATCACTTTATCGAAAGCTTCATTATCTTTCTTAGCGAGCTCGAAAAATTCTTTCTGATAAACTTCCAGCTTATATTTAAGAGAAATCATTTCCTGTTCAACATCGGCATATTTCTTTTTACCAATCGTCAGATTACAAACCATAGTACCTAAACTTGATGCAAGAGCTCCGCACAAAGCTGCAACATTCCCACCTCCCGGTGTAGGAGAACTTGAAGATAATTCATCAAAATACTCTTGCAATTTCTTATTTAAGTCCATTCTTCCTCCTTATTTATAAAATTCTTTATTGATGTTAGATCATGTATTCAATTATTTTTTCTTCCGGCTTAAAAGGATTTAATGAATTTAATCCGAGGTGATCTATTGCAGCTTGAACTAATTTCTTTTCGTCTGTTTCTTTACCATCAGTATAATATCTCCCGGCTTGAACTAACGCTTCCAATGGAACCAATCCTACAATTTCACTTCCATTAATCTCCACGCCTAATCTATTAGCTTCTTTCTTAACCTCTTCGAATGCAACATGTATCGGAGTAACATTGTAGTTGGTTAAATTAATAGAGACCTGAGTGCAATTATATTTTTCCAAAGAAACTCCCATCCCTTTGAATTCTTTTAACCTACCGGGTACTTTTATTGTTTTACCGTCAACCTTTATCAAGTTACCATTTTCATCTCTTTTTGAATAGCCGCTCTCTCTTAGTATTTCAGCAATTTCTTTAGCGTATTTAACGTCTGTCGAATTGATATTAACATTATAAGCAATAAGGAAAAATCTTGAGCCGGTTACAATTGCGCCAAGTTTAGGATTAAAAATCGGTTCACCATAATCGGGAGCCCAGTTCGGATCTTTCAATTTTTCTTCAAGACCTTCATATTCTCCCTGGCGTATGTTCGATAAACTTTTTCTTTCAGGTTTTCTTGCTGCCGATTCATATAAATAAACCGGAACATTTAATTCTTTCGAAATTATTTCTGCAAATTTTTCAGAAATTCTTACACATTCTTCTGTCGTAACATTAGATACAGGAACAAAGGGAACTACATCTATTGCACCGAGTCGGGGATGTTCACCTTTATGTTTTGTCATATCAATAAATTCTGCTGCTGCTTTACATGCATTAACAGCACCATTTAATATCCCTTCCTCATTTCCGGCAAGAGTAACAACAACACGGTTATAATCGGCATCCGGTTCAAGGCTTAGAAGTTTTACATTGTCTGTTCTGTTAATGGCTTCTTTAATTGCATCGAATGTTTTTACATCTTTACCTTCACTGAAATTTGGAACGCATTCAATAATTTTTTGCTTATTTGTTGTCATTATTACTCCGGATTTCTTTTGTAAATAATTTCACCATTTTTTATAGTTATTTCGTTAAGATTTTGTCCAATGTTATAAACGATTTCCGAAAAGTCTTTAGCTTTAAATAATGAAAAGTCGGCTTGTTTATTTATTTCGATACTGCCGGTTCTATTACTTATATCCAGTGCTTTAGCGGCATTAATAGTAACACCGCTTATAACTTCTTCTGCAGTCATTTTCATTTTTAAAACTGCAAGACTCATAATTAAATGCAGGTTAGGTATATTTGAAGAACCGGGGTTATAGTCAGTTGATAAAGCTACAATTGCATTATTATCAATTAATTGTCTTGCCGGTGCATATTGGTAATCGAGAAAAAATGAAACACCGGGAAGTAGAACGGCAACTGTATCGCTATCATTCAATTTTTTTATGTCAGGTTCTTTAATTACTTCAAGATGATCAACAGAAAGAGCATTATATTTAAGCGCAACATCAAGCCCGCCTATATTATTAAACTGTTCAGTATGAAGTCTTATCTTATAGCCGAGTCTTTCTGCTTTAGAAAAAATCTGGTCAACTTCTGTTGCGCTGAAAGCACTGCTTTCGCAAAAAGCATCAATGTATTTGGCAAGTCCGTTTTGGATTATGAAAGGGAGTAATTCATCAGAAATTATTTTAAGATATTTTTTATGATCGTTTTTATATTCTGGTGGATAAGTATGTGCGCCAAGAAATGTTAGAATAATTTCTATTGGTAATGTTTTCTTAAAATAGTTTATTACTTGCAAAAGCTTTATCTCATCATAGTAACTCAATCCGTAACCGCTCTTGATTTCCAACGTTGTAACACCCTGGGATATAAAAAGGTCTATTCTCGGTTTAATAATTTTTATAAGTTCTTCAAAAGATGATTGTCGGACAGCTTTAACTGTTGATATTATCCCGCCTCCAGATTCTGCAATCTCTTCATAGGTAGCACCATTTAATCTCATTAAAAATTCATTAGATCGTGAACCTGCAAAAGCTGCATGTGTATGGCATTCAATTAACCCGGGTAAAACAATATATTCTCTACAATCAATTGTATGATCGAATGTATATTTCTTAATACTAGAATTCGGAATAATATCCTTAATAATTTTATCTTCGATAATTATTGAGTGATCATTTAACGGTAAAATATTAGCTGCTTCTTTACCACGTTTATAGTTTTTTCCCATTGAATCGACAGTAACAACTTGAATGGGCGATTTTAGCAATTTTCTCATTTGTTAAATTATTTCCAGGTTAATTCATTCTCATTTCACATTCAAAAATAGAGAATTCAGGACTTTATTTTCTATTCTTTTTGTTCAAAAGCTTCAATTTTAGTATTTTTGCTCTATTGAAAAGTAAGGGATAGACCAAAAATGCCTTCAAAGTATAAAATCCTCTTTGTTACATCAGAAGTAGTTCCATTTATTAAAACTGGCGGTTTAGCAGATGTTTCTTCGGCATTACCCCAAAAATTACAAGAATTAGGTCATCAGGTTAGAATTGTTGTTCCAAAATACGGTGCAATAGACGAGCGGAAATATAAAATTCATGAAGTGGTAAGGTTAAAAGACATTAAAATAAATATCGGTGAAAAGGAGGTTGTATTTTCTCTTCGTTCATCCTTCTTAATTGGGCCCAAAACACGTGTTCAAATCTACTTTTTAGATAATCCCGAGTATTTTGGAAGCCGTCATTCTCTCTATTCAGATCCTCTAACAGGTGATGATTACCCAGATAATGATGAAAGGTTTATTCTCCTTTCGAAAGCGGTTTTCGAATTAATAACCAAATTGGGCTGGGCTCCCGATGTTATTCACTGTAATGATTGGCAAACTGGATTAGTTCCGGCTTATCTTAAATTAATGTATGCGAAAGATCCATTATTTACTCCAATCAAAACAATATTTACAATACATAATCTTGCTTTTCAAGGTAACTTTGCCAAGCCAACTTTTGCAAAGACCGGATTACCAAAGGAGTTAGAAAGTGAAAAAGGTCTTCTTCATAAAGGTAAAGTTAACTTTTTGAAAACGGGATTAGTCTATTCTGATAT
>CAZEBL010000205.1:0-5462 GCA_964510325.1 uncultured Melioribacter sp.
TTTGCCAAAATCGAGCTGAGATGGAACTTGGCTTCAAAGATCAGTTTGATTATGTTGTAAACAATATCAATCTCGATCAGGCAAAAAAAGAAGCAAGAGAAATAATAGAAAAGGAAATAAATAAGGAGGATAAATAAGATGATTAAACCAATTAGTCTTACCACTATTAAGGAAAAAATACCTAACCTTTACGAAGCTGTAATTGTTGCTGCTAAAAGAGCGCGCAAATTAAACGATGATACCAAACTTGAATTCAATTCGTTGCTAAGCACTGTTACATCAGGACAGGATGATGAATTTGAGGATCGTGAAAATCCCGAACAATTAAAACTCTCCCTCGAATTTGAAAAAAGAGAAAAGCCCCATATTCAAGCCTTAAATGAACTTGTAAGTGAAGGAATTCAGTATCGTTATAAAAACGAGAAAGACAAATAGATTATTGTTTTTGTTAAATGGAGCGGAGAAATTTTATTCTCCGCTTTTATTTTTAAATCGATTCATTTTTGTTAAATTCGGCTATCAATTAATGCATCCCGGGTAATAACTTTGGATTCGAGTCTAAATAAACTTCTGAAAGAAGCACTGGAAGATCAGAAAGAAATTTTTGGCGACCTACTATTTGCTGATACCAAGTTTTCTTCAGATAGTAGTGAAAGTCAAAATATAAAAGTTACGGAAAGATTAGAAATGGATCCTGGAAATTCATTGTTTGTTGAGGACTATCAAAAAGCAGAAACAATAGAAGAACTTAATTCGCTTATAAAGGAATGTCAGAAATGTCCTCTTGGTAAAACAAGAAACAAATTTGTTTATGGAGTTGGCAATCCTAAAGCACATGCAATGCTTATTGGTGAAGCTCCCGGTGCTGATGAAGATGCTCAGGGAGAACCATTTGTTGGGCGTGCCGGTAAATTACTGAATGATATCTTAAAAGCAATCAATTTAGAACGGAACGAAGTATATATTGCAAATATTTTAAAATGCCGTCCTCCCGGCAATAGAGATCCCCAACCTTTTGAAATGGAAACATGTATTCCTTATCTTCACAAGCAGATTGAACTTATTAATCCTAAAATTATCCTCTGCCTTGGTAGAGTAGCTGCTAATGGATTATTAAATAAAAAACTTTCATTAGGCGACTTAAGAAATAACATTTATGAGTTCAACGGAATAAAAGTAATGGCAACATATCACCCGGCAGCACTTTTAAGAAATCCCGGTTGGAAACGCGGTTGCTGGGAAGACGTTCAAAAATTCAAAAAACTATACGACGAACTTTTAACAAAATAAAATGGCTAAACGAACTACACCCCGTAAAAACGATAGAGATGAAGCAATACTGGAAAAATTAAGAACAGCTTCTAAACAACCGCCCGCTGCTCCAGAAGTTGAAATGTCGGTTCTTGGTGCAATGCTTATTGAACATGATGCCGTTCCTAAGGCAATTGAAATCTTAAAACCCGAAGCTTTCTATGAAAAAAGAAACAGAATTATTTTTGAAGCAATGACTTCACTTTATGAATCCGATGAACCGATTGATACTGTTTCGATTTATGAGGAATTAAAAAAAACTGGTAAAGTCGAAGAATCAGGCGGTGCTGCATATCTTGGTAAATTAACACAGGATATTTCTTCTGCAGCAAATATTGATTACCACGCACGAATTGTTTTAGAAAAATGGATTTTACGCCAGCTTATTACTGCATCGATGGATATTGCTCGAAATGCTTATGAAGGAAGTGAAGATGTGTTCGACTTACTTGATTCTGCCGAATCAAAAATATTCCAGATATCTGAAGAAGGAATTAAAGAATCATTCAAGTCGATGGATAAAGCTGTAAAAGAAGCACTCGAATTGATCGAAGCAATTCATTCAAAAAATATTTCGACATTCTCCGTTCCATCCGGATTTTTCGAACTGGATGAATTGTTGGGAGGGTTTCAAAAATCTGATTTAATAATTATTGCTGCACGACCTTCAATGGGAAAGACAGCATTTGCCATGTCTGCTGCAAGAAATGCTGCAATTGATCATCACACTCCTATTGGTGTATTCAGTCTCGAAATGTCAACCATTCAACTTGCAACAAGACTAATTTCCGCAGAAGCCCGGATCAATGCACATAATGTGAGAACCGGAAAATTTAGAGCCGAAGAAGGTGCCAAAATTAGCCGAACAGTTCATAAGCTAAGTAAAGCTCCAATTTATATTGACGATACACCGGGCATTTCGATACTTGAACTTAGGGCAAAAGCAAGAAGATTAAAGAACGAAAAGAATTGCGGATTGATAATTGTAGATTATTTGCAGCTTGTTAATCCATCTTCTAACATGGAAAGTCGTGAAAGAGAAATTTCATCTATCTCCCGTTCATTAAAAGCACTTGCAAAAGAATTAAACATTCCTGTTATAGCATTATCGCAGTTGAATAGAGCTGTGGAATCAAGATCGGATAAAAAGCCGATGCTATCAGACTTACGCGAGTCCGGCTCTATTGAACAGGATGCTGATGTTGTATTGTTCTTATACCGTCCGGAAATGTATCAGATACAGACTTTTGGCGCTGGTGATATGCAAGGTGAAACTACCGAAGGTATTGCAGAGGTAATTGTTGGTAAACAAAGAAACGGGCCTACCGGGGAAGTAAAATTGAAATTTATTAAAGATTACGCCCGGTTCGAAAATCTTGACAGGTTCCGTCAACAGCTCCCGGCTGGCGAAGAGCCGATTGCAGCTCTTGAAGAACCGCCATTTTAATAATTACCCGATTATAATTTTATCATTAACCGGTTCATGTACTTATGCTAAAAAAAATTGTTTCTGTTTTTGTACTTCTTTTTTGTTTCTCGTCATTCAATTTTTCACAACCAATCTACACACAGCAAGATGTTGAAATATGTAATTCAAAATTTGATCTTGCCGTTTCAAAAAGTCTTTCTGAAAAACCGATAAATGAAATAATTGTTGAATTAGGAAAAAGTTTCATAGGGACCGATTATATCCCTAACTCTTTGGAAAAAGGTGATAAAGAACAGCTTGTAATTCACTTAACAGGATTGGACTGCTATACTTTTTTAGAAAGTACACTTGTTTTAGCGCGTTGTATAAAATCCGGTAAGACCACATTTGAAGATTATCAGGATGAGTTGAAAAATATCCGTTATCGTGATGGTATATTAAAAGAATACCCGTCGCGGCTCCATTATTTTTCCGATTGGATTTATGATATGAACAAACGTAAAATTGGACAGGATATTACAAAACAGATTGGTGGCGTACCTTACAAAAAGCAGATCGATTTTATGCGCAAGCATGTTGATTCCTATAGACAGCTTAAAGAAAATCCAATGTTTGTTATCGAAATTGCATCAATTGAAAAAAGAATAAGCAAAAGAAAATATTTTTATATCCCTCAGGAAAAAATTGAAAAAGTTGAAAGGAAGATTGAAAGCGGGGATATAATTGGTATTACTACAAATATTGAAGGATTGGATATAGCACATACAGGTATTGCCATTAGAATGGAAGATGGTAGAATCCATTTACTCCATGCACCAAACGTTGGACATAAAGTACAAATCTCTGAAAAACCTCTTGCCGATTATATAAAAGGGAATAAAAAACAGACCGGGATTATGATTCTACGACCCATCTAATTATTTCTTTACAAGACTCAACAATACTTTTATATTTTCCACATCCTCTTTCTGATCTTTTTCTTTAGGTGTTTCAAGAATCTTAGGTACTTTTTCAAGTTTTTTATCGTTCATAATATTTGTGAATCCTTCCAATCCAATAAATCCTTTACCGATATGATCATGTCTATCTACTCTCGAGCCGAGTTCTTTTTTGCTATCGTTCATGTGAATACATTTTAGCAGGTCCAATCCAATAATTTCATCAAATTCTTTTATAACTTTTTTGTATTCTTTCGGGTCCCGGATATTATATCCGGCAGCCCAGATGTGTGCAGTATCAATACAAACAGTCATCCTTTCTGGTTCATCAACAAGATCGATAATTTTTCTTATCTGCTCGAATTTATATCCTAAAGTTGTTCCTTGTCCGGCTGTTGCTTCGAGCATGCTCTTGGTTTTGTAACCGCTCGTTTTCTGGTGACAATAATTGAGTGATTCTGCAATTATTTTTATTCCTTCCTCTTCACCCTGGCCGGTATGAGCGCCGGGATGAAAATTCAAGTGAGGAATACCAAGCTGTTCGCATCGTTCAAGTTCTTTGATAAATGCCTGACGAGATTTAGCCAATCCATCCGGATCTTTTGCACATAGATTAATCAGGTAAGAATCATGCGAAACAACAAATTTGATATTTGACTTACTTAGTTTTTCCTTGAAATCATTTATTTCTTCTTCATTGAGATCTCGTGCAAAATATTGATTGTTGTTTTTGGTAAATATTTGCATTGCAGTAAAACCAAGTTTTTCTGCAGCATCAATTGCCGATGCAGGTCCTCCGCTTACAAATGTATGTGCACCAATTAAATGTTTCATCTTTCCCTCTTTTTTTTAATAATCATGCTCTTGTTCATACTCTTAAACATGATTCTAATTACTTTAAAGTACCGAACGAATTAATTCCGTTTGTGGTTCAAAAATAATATTATTGCTGTTAAAAATTATTGAAAGGTTCTTTTAAATGAAAATATTTATCACCGGCGGCAGCGGATTAGTAGGGCAGTATCTTAATATTGAATTAGGAAAATCAAATCAAATTTTAACTCAGTATAACACTCATGTTGGTAATTGTTCGGAATTTAATTCTGTTAAGACAGATATATGCGACTATAATAGTCTAACTAAAATATTTGAGTCATTTAATCCCGATGTTGTCGTTCATACAGCGGCTATATCAAATCCAGAAAAAGCTGATGCAATGGCAGCTGACCTTGTATATGAAATAAATGTAAATGCTACTCAAAGAATTGCAGAACTGTGTGAAAAATTCAAAAGTAAATTGATTTATCTCTCGACCGATTTAGATAATGCTGGTTACCGCGGTTCTATGTTAAAGGAAGATTCAAAACTCATTCCCATTTCTCTTTATGCAGAAACCAAATTAATGGGTGAAGTAAAGATTCAGGAAACATTCGGCAATTATTTAATTCTACGGGAAGCACTTGTATATGGAATCGGATTAAACCATGCACGTAATAATTTTCATCTTATGTACGAAAAATTAAAGAATGGTAATAATGTAATTTTCGGTAATGGAGGAGATGATAACATAAAAACAGGGCCAAACTCTGATTTGATATTTGCTGCTGGAAATGGTGTCGATATTGATGCCGGTGACGGTCTGAATTTTGCTAATCTGCGTGTTGGTAATCATGGTAAGTTTGCAGGCGGAAATGACGGAAATGTGGTCACCATTGATTCTGAATATGATTTTTTTGACAGAATCACGACAGGTAATGGTAATGATAGAATTATAGCTGGGTTTA
>CAZEBL010000206.1:0-5428 GCA_964510325.1 uncultured Melioribacter sp.
GACATATTGATTTTAATAATGTTTCATTAGCCTATGCTTCTAATTTAACTAATGTTCTTAATTAGATAAATATGAAAATTGAAAAAGGAAATACCTTAGCATTTATATGAAAAACAGGTACTGGAAAAACATCGCTGGTTAATTTAATTCCGCGTTTTTATGATGTAAGCAGCGGAGAAGTTTTAATTGACGGAGTAAATGTAAAAAACATTCCTCTTCAGACTCTTCGTAAAAATATTGGAATGGTATCACAAGAGAATTTCCTTTTTTCAGATTCGCTTGCTAACAATGTGATTTATGGTCTGGATGAAATTTCAGACAACACAATAGAAAAGGCGGCAGATATTGCCCAGCTTTCAAAGGACGTAGAAAATTTCCCGAAAGGTTTTGAAACAATTCTGGGAGAAAGGGGAATAACACTTTCCGGAGGTCAGAAACAGCGTTCAACTCTTGCCCGCGCACTTGCTATCGATCCAAAGATATTAATCCTTGATGATTCATTCTCTGCGGTTGATACTAATACAGAAGAGGAAATTTTAAGAAGACTAAAACAATTTATGAGGAACAGAACAAGTATCATTATCAGTCATAGAATCTCAACAGTTAAAGATGCGGATAAAATATTTGTTATTGAAGACGGAAAAATAGCAGAAGAAGGAACACACGAAGAATTGATTGAGCTAAATGGAATTTACGCCGATCTTAACAAACGGCAATTATTAGAAGAAGAACTTTCTGAAATGGATTAAAATGGCTGAACAGCGCGAAGACGAAATACTCGGTAAAGCATACGATTCCAAATTGATGAAACGGCTGCTCGTTTACATCAAACCTTATAAAATGTATGTGATTGCGGCAATTCTCTTTAACATACTTGTTGCAGCACTCGGTCCATTACGTCCTTACTTAAGCAAGGTTGCCATCGATGATTATATAATGCATAAAGATTACAATGGACTGCTGCTTATAGTTGGAATTTTATTTGCCTCACTTATTATCCAGGCAGTTGTTCAATACTATCTTACCTACTTTACTGAATTAATGGGACAGAAAATTATTTACGATATCAGAATTCAACTTTTCTCGCATGTTCAGAAGTTAGCTCTTAAATACTTTGATAAAACTCCTGTCGGTAGAACTGTAACACGCGTTACAAATGATGTGGATGCCTTAAATGAAATGTTCAGCTCCGGAGTTATAACCGTATTCAGCGATATCTTTATGCTGGTCTTCATTTTTATTTTTATGTTCAGTATGTCCTGGCCATTAACACTTGTTACTCTGGCAGTTATACCATTTTTATTCTATGCCACATTTTTATTTAGAAGAAAAGTAAGAGAACAATATAGAAATGTTAGAGCACACTTAGCACGGTTGAATTCATATATGCAGGAACACGTGACAGGAATGAATGTAGTCCAGATGTTTGCAAAAGAGAAAAAGGAACTTGAAAAATTTTCTTCGATTAATGACGACTTCAAAAATGCCAACATAAGATCAGTATTTTACTATGCAATTTTTTTCCCGTTTGTGGAATTGTTAAGCGCTGTTTCAATTTCTCTTGTTATCTGGTATGCAAGCGGAGAAATTATTAATGGACTATTAACATTTGGTGTATTAACTGCATTCCTGCAATATATTGAAATGTTCTGGCGACCAGTTCGTGACCTTTCTGAAAAATATGATATTCTACAAAGAGCAATGGCAGCTTCCGAAAGAATTTTTAATCTGCTTGATGATAATACAATGATTAAAAATCCGGATACTCCGGTTATACTTCAAAAAGTCCGCGGTGAAATTGAATTTAATAACGTTTGGTTTGCTTATAATCCGGGTGAGTATGTTCTCAAAAATGTTTCGTTCAAAATTAATCCCGGTGAAACCATTGCAATTGTAGGAGCCACCGGTGCGGGTAAAACAAGTATAGTTAATATTCTAACACGTTTTTATGATATCGAAAGGGGAAGCATTACGCTTGATGGAATTGATATCCGTAATCTTAATAAAAGAGATCTTAGAAAACATATCTCAATGGTGCTTCAGGATGTCTTTCTCTTTAGCGGAACAATCAAATCGAATATAAGTCTTGGAAATTCGGATATAAGCGATCAGCAGATTTATGAAGCAGCTAAAACAGTAGGTGCCGATAAATTTATACTTAATCTTCCAAATAAATTTGATGAGGAAGTTAAAGAAAAAGGGGCAACATTAAGTGTTGGTCAGCGCCAGTTAATTTCTTTTGCACGTGCTCTCGCATATAATCCGCAAATTTTAATTCTGGATGAAGCAACATCGAGCGTTGATACCGAAACCGAACAGCTGATACAAAATGCAATAGAAAAACTTTTAGTGGGCAGAACATCAATTGTTATTGCTCATCGTCTATCAACTATTCAGAATGCAGATAAAATTCTTGTGATGCACAAAGGTGAATTAAAAGAAACAGGAAATCATCAGGAGTTACTTGCCAAACGGGGAATTTATTATCGATTATACGAGCTTCAATATAAAGATCAGGAAATAACAAAAACTGCATAAGGGAGGCACCTTAGATGGCAAAAAAAAGATTCATGACATTACCTCGCCATATTTTAGAAGGCGAAAAACTTCACCCGGAAGCAACCGGAGAACTTTCTGCTATTCTTCTTCAACTTAGTCTTGCTGCTAAAGTAATTTCACTCGAAGTTAACAAAGCCGGTTTGGCCGACATTCTTGGTTTTACAGGAGAAAGTAATATCTCCGGCGACGAAGTTAAAAAGCTAGATATTTTTGCTCATGAAACTTTACTGAAAGCAATGGATCATGGAGGACACTTTTGTGTTATGGCTTCCGAAGAGGACGAGGATATAATCCACCTTCCGCCTCATCAGAAAATCGGTAAATATGTTTTGTTATTCGATCCGCTTGATGGATCATCCAACATAGATGCTAATGTAAGTATCGGAACAATCTTTTCAATCTATAAAAGGATTACTCCGGGTGATGGTCCAGGAACATTAGAAGATTGTCTTCAACCCGGATTTAAACAGGAAGTTGCCGGTTATATTTTGTATGGATCCAGTACTGTTTTTGTTTACACTGCCGGTCATGGCGTTTATGGTTTTACTTTAGATCCCGCTTTCGGTGAATTTTTACTTTCCCATGATGATATTAAAATTCCTAAAAGGGGAAGAATCTATAGCATTAACGAAGGAAACTATTTCTCGTGGCATAAAGGGTTAAAGGACTATATTAAATATCTTCAGGCAAATAAGTTTAATGGTAAACCATATCAAGCAAGATACATCGGTTCAATGGTTGCAGATGTTCACCGCACATTGCTCTATGGAGGAATATTTATGTATCCCGGAGATACAAGAAATGCAAAAGGAAAACTCCGCCTGGTTTACGAATGTAACCCTATGGCATTTATTGTAGAAGCTGCCGGAGGACGGGCAACAGATGGTAAGAAAAGAATTTTAGAGAAGATTCCGGAATCCTTGCATGAAAGAATTCCGATTTTCATAGGAAGCGAAGAAGATGTTTTGCTTGTAGAAAAGTTTCTTGCTGATGCTGAAGGTCACTAATTAAAATAAGGGGTTAGAACTCCGGTTCGGTAGTTCTAACCTTTCAATTCTTCTTTTAACTTTGCAATCTCGTCATTTAATTTAGCAATAAGTTCATCCCTTGTAATTCCGTTTAATGTAAAACGTGCAGTACGGACAATTACCTCCGGTGTATCGCCTTCGCCTTTTAAGTATCTATATAAATTAAATCCCAACCTATTTCTATCGTTCATTAATGGCAGATTATCCTTAAATTTTTCTGCAATATCATAAGCTTTTTTTTCAAGGGAATTATCAGGGTATTTCTTGGTTAATGGGGCTGCTAAAGTTGTCATATATTCTACCGTTTTTATTTTAATCCTGATCAAAAATAACCAAGATTTTTTTACCAGACAAATAACTTATAGTGGAAGGCATTTTTTTATTTGGTTAGATTTGCATATAAATTATTGCGAATAGAGCTTGAAACCGGAAAATATTAATCGAATTCTAATAATACGACTCAGTTCACTGGGTGATGTTCTTCTTACAACACCGGTTATAAGAGCTATAAAAAAAGAGTTCCCCGGGGCTTCTATCGACTTCCTTGTTAGAGAAGAGTACGTTGATGCTGTCAAATTCAATCCTAATATTAATGTTGTCTATGCATTATCAAGATCTGAAAAAAGTAAATTCCTTATTAAAGTACTCAATGGAAATAGATACAATTTTATTGTTGACCTGCAAAATAATATCAGATCCAGACTTATCGTTAGCTCCTTAAATAGAACTACATATTCCTACAAGAAACCAACGTGGGATAAATATCTACTTGTTAGGTTTAAAATCAATCGTTATAAAGAGATTAAATCGATAACCGAAAGATATTGTGAATCAATACCAGGATTAAAGCTTGATAAGCTCGGTCTGGAACTTCACACACCTCAAAATATTAGTTCGGATTTACCATCAGAAAAAAATTATTTGGGATTATGCCCGGGCTCAAAGCATTTTACAAAACGCTGGCCATCTGAATATTTTATTGAATTAGGTAACGAGTTGATTAGCAAGGGTTATGAAATATTAATCTTTGGCGGTAAGGATGATAAAGAAATATGCGAATTGATCACATCACAAATTAATGGTTCAATTAATCTGAGCAATGATAATGATCTTATCAAAACAGCTAATGAAATAAAAAATTGTAAACTTGTTATTTGTAATGATTCCGGACTTATGCATGTTGCTGCTGCAGCTGGTGTTCCTGTTATTACAATATTCGGTTCGTCTGTCAGAGAATTTGGGTTCAGTCCTTACGGCGTTCCAAATTTAATCTTAGAGAATAAATCACTATCTTGCAGACCGTGCAGTCATATCGGTAGGAGTAATTGTCCTAAGAAACACTTTAAATGTATGAAAGAGATTACTCCACAACTTGTATCTGAAAATGTAACACAATTTCTCTCTAAACTATGAAGAATATCTGGTATTTGTTTTATAATCTTTTTGTAATACCTCCGGCAAAAGTATTTATTTTTTTCTTTTCATTATTCAATTCCAAAATAAGAATCGGTTTACAGGATAGAAAAAAATTATTTGAGAATCTTATAATTAATCTAACCGGTATCGACCGCAAAAAGAAAATGATCTGGTTCCATTCTGCATCAATGGGTGAATTTGAACAGGCAAAGCCTATAATCGAAAAACTTAAACAGGAAGCAGAAGTAAATATTTTAATCACTTTCTTTTCACCATCCGGTTATGAAAACTCAAAAAAGTATCCATACGCTGACTTAATCGCATATATTCCATTCGATACTAAATATAATGCAGAAAAATTTTTAAAGATTGTAAGACCTTCTATCGCAGTTATTATGCGATATGATATATGGCCGAATATAATT
>CAZEBL010000207.1:0-5390 GCA_964510325.1 uncultured Melioribacter sp.
GGTTGTCGCTCTTATTTTTTATAATATTAATTATTATTCCTAAAAAAAGTGTTGAAATAAGAAAAAGGATAATTCTGGATTCGGTTTCGGTAAAACCAATTTTGTCGGAAATTTTTTTAAGTATTTTCATCTACGCCCCCCAATTAATTACAGCATTAGATAAAATAGTAAATATAGAAGTCAGGTTTACAAAAAACAGAACTGGAAATTTTTTAATTACCCGGTTTAATATTGGGTAATTTTTGTAATTCTTTCAATAGGTCTTTTTCTTTTGAAGTAACATTTTTAGGAACGTGAATGTTAATTTTAACCAGCTGATCTCCGGCACCATGTTTATTAAGATGTTGAATTCCCTTCTCGCGCATCTTTAAGAATTTCCCCGATTGAGTTCCCGGGTCAATTTTTAGTTTCGCTTTTCCATTTAGTGTTGGGACTTCAACTTCTGTTCCTAATACCGCTTCCGGGAAACTAATATTCAGTTCATAAATTATATTATCACCATCGCGCACAAATAAATCGTGGCGGACTTCTTCGAATACAACAATTATATCACCGGGTTGACCGCCGTTTTTTCCATAATTTCCTTCACCGCGCAAAGTCATATAACTTCCATCGAAAACACCGGCGGGTACATTTATTTTAATTGTCGATTCAGAATTTACACGCCCGTCCCCTGAACATTTCTGGCATGGATCAGAAATAATTTTACCCGAACCACCGCAATTATTACATGGCGCAATATTTACAAACTGACCAAAAATGGATCTTGAAACCTGTCGTATTTCTCCAGTGCCATTACAAACTGAACAGGTTTTAAAACTTCCTGTAGTCTTAGCTCCGGTCCCATTACAGTCTTCGCATTTATTATATTTTTTTATCTTAACTTTTTTTGTTGTTCCTGTAGCAATTTCTTCCAGTGTAAGTTTTAGTGTAATCTTAAGATCGGACCCAGGGGTTCCAGACTGTTTCTGCCTTGTTCTCTGTGAACTTGATCCTCCGAAGAAATCATCGAATATTGAAGAGCCACCAAATGCACCTCCAAAAATATCCGAGAAGTGGCTGAATATATCATTTACATTCTGATAGCTATGGAAATCCTGACCGCCACGTAATCCGCTATGACCGTATCGATCGTACTTAGCTCTTTTTTCTTCATTGCTTAGAACTTCGTAAGCTTCGGCAGCTTCTTTGAATTTCTCTTCGGCTTCTTTATTGCCCGGATTTCTATCCGGATGATATTGCATAGCAAGTTTTCTATAAGCTTTTTTAATTTCATCCTGAGAAGCGCCTTTGGCTATACCTAATATTTCGTAATAATCTCTCTTACTCATTTATTTCATATCCTTCAATCTTACTATTGTCCCCGTTTTTTATTCTGTTTTGCTTTCTTCCTTACTGCTGGCTGAACTTACAATTACTTTTGCGTGACGTATAACTTTATCTTTATAAAGATAGCCGTGTTCAATAACATCGATAACAGTATTAGGCTCAAGATCTTGACTGGGCTGTTGCATTAATGCCTCGTGATAATCAACATCAAACTGTTTCCCTTTTGCATCAATTTTCTTTACGCCCTGGGATTCTAAAATCTTTGTAAACTTTTCGTAAACAAGTTCCAAACCTTTTTTAAGGGATTCTAAATTGTTATCATCATTAACATGGTTAAGTGATCTTTCGAGATCGTCGTAAACTATTAATGTACTTTTTATAAACGGTTCAGCAGCAAATTTAAGCAGATTTATCTGTTCATTCTCTGTGCGTCTTTTGTAATTTTCGAATTCAGCGGCTTTTCTGAGAAGCAAATCCTGTAATTGCTTAACATTATTTTCCAATTCAATTATTTTCTGCTGTGCTGCTGTCAATTCTTCTTTTAATGATTCTTCACTCGATGATTTTCTTTCAATCTCAATTTTGGAATCATTTTCATTAACACCTGATTCGGTTTCCTGTTCAATATCTTTATTTTTCAATTCTTCCATAGATTCTTTCTTCTTTTTCATAATTCCTATCTTTGTTTGGTTAATTCGTGGGTTAGCTGTTCGGCAATATATACTACTGCCGCAATAATTTTTGAATAGTCCATTCTTTTGGGGCCCATAATTCCTAATGTGCCCTTCAAGTCACCAACTTTATATTCCTTCGTTATAAGACTATAGTCTGATAATTTTTCATCCAGATTTTCTTTCCCGATTGAAATACTAAGATCAATATCCTGATTTTTGTTTTTATCGAGGATATGAATAATGACGTCCTTGTTTTCAATTAGCTCTATAACGCTCTGGAATTGTTCGTGGTCTTCGAATTCAGGTTGCGAAAGAATATTTTTGGCCCCGGAGATAATTGTTTTATCGCTGCTTATATCTGTAAATATTCTATCAACCGATTCAACAAATACTCTAATGATCGGTCTAACCGTATCGCTATTAAAATCTTTAATCCTATCACTGAATGTTGACCGGATTTCTGAGAATCTTAAACCAGATAGTCTTTCATTTAAAAACTGCTGAACAGTTGATAAATGATCTTCATTTACATCCGCATCAATTTCGAGTGTGATAGTTTTTATTAATCCGGATTGCACTGTTACAATAACAAGTATTCTTATCGACGATAATTTAACTATCTGAATCTTTTCCAAAATTGCCTGTTCAAACTTAGGATAAGTAACAAGAGCCAGCTGGTTTGTAAGATTGCTTAGTATTGTCGATGTAATTTTTAATAAATCTTCTGTTTCTGAAGCCGCCTGACTAAGATTAACATTTACAATCGATTTAACTTCTGATCCAAGTTTAGGGGGATCCATTAAAGAATCAACATAAACTCTGTACCCTTTATCAGTTGGAACCCTTCCGGCAGATGTATGAGGATGATCGAGGTAACCAAGATCCTCTAGATCAGCCATAATATTCCGGATAGAAGCCGGCGAAAGCCCAATATTATATTTCTTTGAAATATTTCTTGAGCCAACCGGATTTGCGGTTAGTATAAATTGATGGATTATAAACCGCAAAATCGCTTTTTCTCTCTCTTTTAACTGATATTCTGTCATCAAATTTTCTAATATTCAAAAACAACGGGCACAAAGTTATCAAAAAATAAGCAATTTTTCATTTTGTATGTCCGGTGTAAATACATGCAAGTCGTAAGACAAAAAAATTGTACGAAAAGTTTCAGATAAATAAATATGATTATATTTCACAAACAAAAAATCAGATTTTAAGAAAATGACTAATACATACAAAAGTGCCGGCGTTGATATAGAAGCCGGAGATAAAACCGTTGAAAAAATTAAAGACCTTGCTAAATCGACTTTTAATAAGAATGTATTATCAGGTATTGGTCACTTTGGCGCATTTTATCAAATCGACCTTCTTAAATATAAAAACCCTGTCCTGGTTTCCAGCGTAGATGGTGTAGGAACAAAATTAAAAATTGCATTTATGATGAACCGGCATCATACTGTTGGACAGGATCTCGTAAATCATTGTGTAAATGATATTGCTGTATGTGGAGCCGAACCTCAATATTTTATGGATTACCTTGCATTTGGTAAACTGATTCCGGAAAAAGCTGAGCAAATAATAAGTGGATTTTCAATTGCATGTAAAGAGAATAACGTTGCATTAATAGGTGGTGAAACTGCCGAAATGCCGGGACTTTATTCTGAAGATGAATACGATATTTCCGGAACAATAGTAGGAATTGTTGAAAGGGATAAAATTATTGACGGAAGAAATGTAATTGCCGGCGATTGTCTTATAGGATTTGAATCTAACGGATTACATACAAATGGTTACTCGTTGGCAAGAAAGGTTCTCCTGAAAAATTTCGGTCTGAATGATAAACCGCAAGGAATTGATACCTCCTTAGGGGATGAGTTGTTAAGAATTCACAAATCTTACCTAAAGCTGATTAGCCATCTTAAAGAGAATAATAATGTGAAAGCTTTTTCACATATAACCGGAGGAGGTATTATTGGTAATACGGTCAGGGTAGTACCGAAAAACCTCTCAATTACAATTGATTGGTCTGCCTGGGAAATTCCCGCTATATTCAAATTAATTCAAGAGACCGGTTCAATTAATGATGAAGAAATGAGAAAAGTTTTTAACCTTGGAATAGGGTTGATTGCCATTGTTGATAAGAAGAATGTTGATGGAATATTAAACATTGCATCAGAAGTTGGTGAAGGAGGAATTGTATTAGGTGAAATTAAGAATTAGTAGAACGTTATTTAATTTTATTTTGTTATTTATATATGATTGATAAAAAGGGAAACAATGTTTGTTGATACACATGCACATTTATTTTATCCGAATTACAACGGTGATCTAGATGATGTTATTGAAAGAGCAAAAAGTTCAGGTGTTGATTATATAATTGTTCCGGCTACAGATATTGCTTCTTCTGCCCGGGCAATAGAACTGGCAGAGAAATATGATTTTATTTATGCTACAGTTGGAATTCACCCGCACGATACTAAAGATTTTACAATCGATTTAATCCCTTTATTAGAGAAGAGAGCAAATCATCCTAAAGTTGTTGCTATTGGAGAAATTGGATTAGACTACTATTACGATTTTTCTCCCAAAGAAAAACAATTATTAGCTTTCGAAGAACAGATTAAGCTGGCATTGAAACTTAATCTCCCAATCATAGTTCATAATCGCGATTCGAATGACGACATTATGAACATCGCAAGAAAGTATAAAGATTCCGGTTTACGAGCACAATATCATTGCTTTGCCGGTTCTATTGAAGATGCACGGGAGCTGATTGAAATGCATCATTTTATTTCATTCCCCGGCAACATTACTTTTAAGAAAGCTGACAACTTGCGCAGAGTTTTAAGTCGAATTGCTGTTGAAAACTTATTACTCGAAACAGATTCTCCGTTTATGACTCCTGTTCCCCATCGCGGAGAACGAAATGAACCGGCGAATATTAAACTTGTTGCCGAGACAATCGCTGAGGTACATAACTTAAGAACAGAAGATGTGGCGCTTACTACTTCGTATAATGCTTATAAACTGTTTGGAATTGGGAATAAACCGGTTCTTAGCTTCACATATCAAATTGGTAACTCACTTTACATAAATGTTACTAATAGGTGTAATGCCGATTGCATCTTTTGCGACCGCAAGGGTGAAGCTGTAATTAACGGGTATAATTTGAAAATGAAAAAATCGGAAGAAGCCGAAGCTGCTATTTATATTAAAGAAATTGGTGATCCAAAACGATTTAAAGAAATTGTCTTTTGCGGTTACGGTGAACCGACTATTAGATGGGATGTAGTTAAAGAAATTGCTATGTATGTAAAAGAAAACGGTGGATCAACCCGTATGAATACCGATGGACATGGAAATTTCATTAATAAATGAGATATTACA
>CAZEBL010000208.1:0-5259 GCA_964510325.1 uncultured Melioribacter sp.
TTTCAGTTTCGTTAGTATAAATGCACAATTTGATCTTGATAAATTACTCTCAATCGACTTCAATTCTTCATCGCAAGAGATAAAAAATAATTACACGAATGTAAACTGGGAAGAGAAATCCAGTCAAAGAGGTTCTTCAATTAGTTATTACGACTGGCTTGAACCGAATTCATTAAGAATTTCTTTTTCCTTTAATACAAAAAATGAATTAACGATAAAATCAATTAGTAATGGCAAGCGGAATGAAGCTGATGCAAAAAAAGTTTTTGAACAAATTAAAACGCTTGCGCAGAATAAATTTGGCAATAAATATGAAGAGAAAAGTTTTTTTGGTGTTGATTTGATAATCTGGAAATCCGATCCAAGATTTGATGCTTTATTAACAATAAGGGATGATCGAGCTTCATTGGTAATTGCAAAAAAAGGTTCCCTCCCAATGATTTAATTTATGGAGTATTTATGGACGAAGTAAAAATTAAATACGGATTTATACCGATTGCCAGTACAATCACAACAATTTCTCCCGAAGAAATAGCAAAGGAATTACAGATAGGTTTAACCCAGCACGAAGTTTATCCGGTAGATGATAATTGGGTTGTTAAAAATATTCCCATTCTTTATCTGGTACTAACCGGCGGAACCGAACAGCATGCTTACAAACTAATAAAAGAGCGTAAAGAATATTTTAACAGCGAGCCGGTTATACTTCTTGCGCATCCCGGAAACAACTCTCTTCCAGCGTCACTTGAAATATTAGCGCGTCTTCAACAAGAAGGTATTAAGGGAAAAATAATCTACCTGGACGAAACTTCTAATAAGGAATGTTGGAAAGATATCGAGAAGACCTTAAAATATTTTGAAGTCTATCATAAAATAAGAAATACAAAAATCGGTTTGGTTGGCGAACCATCCGATTGGCTTATTGCAAGTACCGCTAAGTACGAGACCGTAAAAAAAGTTTGGGGCGCTGAAATTATAAATATTCACATTGATGAACTAAAAAACTCAATTCAACAGATATCAGATGAAGAAATTGAGGATGAACATTTTTCGTTTGTAAATAAAGCGGCAAATATCAAGGAGCCATCAAAAAAAGAATTGAGAAATGGTGTTAAAGTTTATGCAGCATTAAAAAAAATTGTTGACCAGTATAAGATCGATAGTCTTTCAATCCGCTGTTTTGATCTTGTAGCCGACTTGAAGACAACCGGTTGTTTTGCGTTATCAAAACTTAACGATTTTGGAATTGTTGCCGGATGTGAAGGGGATATTGTTTCTACACTGGGAATGATTTGGGCGAGTTACTTAACGGATCAAATTCCGTGGATGGCAAACCCGGCAAGAATTGATGAGCAGAATAATTCCTTGTGGCTCGCACATTGTACAGTTCCTATGGGAATGGTTGACAACTACAAACTCCGCTCACATTTTGAATCGGGACTCGGAGTTGGAATTGAAGGTGAGTTATCTAAGGGAAAGGCAACTTTGTTTAGACTTGGTGGAAAAAATCTTGACAGGTTATGGATCTCTAATGCAGAAATTATTCAATCCGGTGCGGAAGAAAATCTTTGCAGAACCCAGGCGCTTGTAAAACTCCACGGAAGTAATAAAGTCGGGGATATTTTAACCGAACCTTTGGGAAATCATATGCTTCTGCTGCGTGGTAATTATTCAAAAGATCTTTCCGCCTGGTGGGAAATGTTTATCGGTTCTTAAGCAAGCAATTGATCGGCTATCTTGACAGCATCATAAGCATCTCTTCCGTAACCATTAGCACCAATTTCATCTGCAAATTTTTGATTGAGTGGTGCACCTCCAACTATAAACGGTACGTTTACATTTTTATTTTTGAAGTGATCAATCACAGGTTTCATATTTACCATTGTAGTGGTTAAAAGTGCTGACATTCCAATAAGATCGGGCTTATGATTTTCGTACTCCTGATAAAATTTATTTATATCACACCCTGTTCCTATATCAATCACTTCGTAACCGGCACCTTGCATCATTGTTGCAACAATATTTTTTCCAATATCATGAACGTCACCCTTAACGGTTCCGATTAAAATTTTCCCTTTGGATTTAACAGCACCGGCAAGCATTAGCGGTTCAATAACTTTCATAGAGGTTTTCATAGCGCGTGCAGAAACAAGAACCTGTGGAACATACATTTGATTATCCCTGAACCGTTGACCGACCACTTCCATTCCTTTCATCAAACCATCGTTCAAAATTGTTTGAGGATCGCATTTATCATCAATTAATTCTTGTGTAATTTTTTGTGCATCAAGATGTTTACCGGCAATAACAAATTGTGCAAGTTCGGTCAGTTTATCCTGTGTTGTCATTTTATACACCCGGTATAGATTTTTGATTTTTGGGTTCAAATTTAGAAAGGAAAATTATTAAATGCTTCGTTTTTAGTTGATTAAATGAAATTATTGGAGAAGACTTAAAATTTATCGTTCTTTTTTCGATAATAAATCAAAAAGGTTTAATTCCATGCGATTACTTTATAAACTGATTTTAACAGTATCGTTTATAATTATTATGACTGCATGTTCGACGGTGCTTAATACTACGACACAGGATGTTGAGATAAAAACAAATCCGGCAAATGCTAAGATTACTATTGATGGAAAAAAATTTGGGACAAGTCCGCAAATTATAAATATTGATAGGGGTAGCAACCATACAATAAAACTTGAACTGGAAGGACATGAAGCGTATGAGACTCAAATTACGCGAAAAATATCTTTCTGGTTTTGGGCAAACGCATTAAATGGATTTATACCCGGTATGCTTACAGATATGTTTACCGGAGCGATGTATAACCTTTTGCCGGAAATAATTGAAGTCGATTTAACTCCGGCAAAACCGCCCGAAAAATCCGCAAAGAAATAATCCCATTAATTTATTGTGAATATTATTTTTCTGTATTTATCGTAAATCTCATTGCTTGCCAGAGCTCCGGGGGTCATACAAATATCAAGAGCAAACTGATTGGCGAGAATATTTATTTTTTTTATTTCCATGTTGAATAAATAGCCGATACAAAGGATAGCTGAGAAAGCATCACCGGCACCGAGAGTATCTATAACTTTTGAAGGTTCGGTTTTATATTGATCAATACTTTTTCCGTCCGATATTATTGCCCCCTCTTTACCAAGTGTTACCGCAAGAAGATCTAAATTAAATTTATTGATAAGTTGATTTATTGCGTAAGTAGTGTCGCTTTGTAAATTGAAATATGACTGTAATGCAGCTAATTCGCTTTCGTTAATTTTAACAAGATTAGAAGTGCACAGAGATTCTTCGATCATCTCTTTGGTAAAAAATTCGTGCCGGAGATTCAAATCGCAGAAGTACTTAATGTTTTTTCCGAATGTTGATTGAATTGCTTTCCGGGCATTGTTGTTTCGTTGACCGAATGTCCCGAAGTAAAGTAAGTCGGTTTTCTCTTCAATCAGCTTTAATGATTTCGTATCGAGGGTAAAATAATCAAAGCAATTAAGTCCGCGCATTGTAAAATGCGGAGATCTGCTTTCATCAAGTGTTACTAAAACAGTTCCGGTAGGGTGATTTTTATCTATTGTAATATATTCAGTTGGAAATCCCATTCCGGTTAAATGGCCTATCAATTCCTTTCCATATTCATCATTGCCCACACTCGAAATAAAATTTGCGTTACCTAATAATTTCCAGATGTGATAAATAAAGTTGAATGGTGCACCCCCCAATCTTTTCTGATCAGGGTAGATATCATATAATATTTCACCAATTGCGGTAATTCTAAAGCTCATAAAAAAAGCATCTCCTTAGTAACAAAACTATAAGAGATGCTTTAACAAATGCAAATTGAAAAATTAGTTGGCTTGTGCTAAAAGCAATTCCTTTTTAATATTATTTACAAACTCAGCTGCACTTAGAGCCGCAATTGTTCCATCTGCAACTGCGGTTGTTACCTGGCGGTATCTTTTTGCTATTGAATCTCCGGCAGCAAAAACACCCGGTAGGTTTGTTGCTAAATTTTTATCTACAATAATTTCTTTCCAATTATTTAATTTAACAACGCCTTCTAACTTTTCGGTATTCGGTACATAACCAATAAAAACAAATACACCGTCGATGTTCATTTCCGTTATTTCATGTGTGAACTGATGCTCTATTCTGACTTTATTGAGTTTCTCGTCGCCTATAAATTCAATTATTTTCGATTCCATTATAAAGTTGATCTTAGGATTTTTTTTAGCCTCATCAACATAATGCTCGAATGCCTGGAAGTGATCAAACTGGTGAACTATTGTGACTTTGGATGCATATTTAGTAAGAGATACTGCTTCTTCCAGAGCCGAGTTTCCGCCGCCGACAACAATAATTTCTTTATCCTGAAAAAAATCACCATCGCAAGTTGCACAATACGAAATCCCTTTACCTTTAAATTCTTCTTCACCCGGCGCACCAATAGTTCTGGACTTGCCTCCGGTAGCAATTATAACAGCATGGGCGGTGTAAACATCTTTGTTATTCACGGTAACTTTTTTTATTTCACCATTCAAATCCAGGTCTGTAATTTTAAGATTACTTTTAATTGTGCATCCGAATTTCTGTGCCTGACTTTTCATTATTCGTGCAAGTTCGTAACCACTAATACTTTCAACGCCCGGATAATTTGCAATTTCATGTGTAAGAACCATTTGACCGCCGATAGCTCCTTCGTTTAGAATAAGAGTCTTTACTTTGGCTCTTGATAAATAAATTCCGGCGGTTAATCCGGCAGCTCCGCCTCCAATAACTATTACCTCATAATGATTTTGCATCGTATTATTTCTCTTACTGTTTATAATTAGTTCTTACCGAAATGTTCATCCAGAATTTCTGTGATTTGTTCTTTTGATTGAATAGAGCTGGTAGCTTTAACAACTTTTCCATTCTTATAGTAAACAACAAACGGTAATCCCTGAAAACTTCTGCATTCTGGTAAATTTCTGATTACACGTGCATCCGGAGTATCAAACTCCATATCTGCGAATTTAACATTCTTATATTCTCCCTCAAGCTCTTCCATCGATTCATAAACGGGAATACACATCGGTCCCATTCTGCCGCAGCAGATCATAACATTTTCATTTTCCTGCAAAAGTTTTGCATGTTCCTGTTCGGATAAAACGTGGGTTAGGTTTGTTCTTAACATTTTTTCTCCTTAAATAATTTTATTTTTTAGAGGTGAGATGAAAAATACTTGCTAGCGATTCAAAA
>CAZEBL010000209.1:0-5241 GCA_964510325.1 uncultured Melioribacter sp.
ATTTATTTTTATCACAAATAATTTTGGAAAAGTGCTCTACCAGAAGAGGGATGTCTTCTTTGCGTTCTCTTAAAGGAGGAACATTAATAGGTATTACATTTAATCTATGATAAAGATCTTCTCTAAAGTTTCCTTTCTGAATTTCTGAAAGTAAGTCTTTGTTTGTAGCGGAAATAATTCGAACATCCACATTAATTTTAGAAGTTCCGCCAACACGTTCTATTTTACCCTCTTCAATCGCTCTTAAAACTTTTGCCTGGGCGTGCAAACTCATATCTCCAATTTCATCTAAAAAGAGATTACCTCCATCGGCAAGTTCAAATTTACCGATTCTTTGTTTTACTGCTCCTGTGAAAGATCCTTTCTCATGTCCAAATAATTCGGATTCAATTAGTTCATGTGGAATTGCAGCGCAATTAACTTCTATTAACTCCTTATTACTTCTTAAACTCTGTTTATGTATTTCCTGGGCAACAAGTTCTTTACCAGTTCCATTTTCTCCTGTAATTAAAACACGAGCATCGGTCTTTGCAACCCGTGTTATGGTTTCCAAGATATTTTTAATAGAAGAGCTATTTCCTATAATAACCTCTGTAGCAGAAAGCTCCTTTTTTAATTTCTTGTTCTCTTTAATAAGGTTTGATTGTTCCGAAGCATTACGGACGGAAATTAAAAGCTTATCTCTATCAATCGGCTTCTCTAAAAAATCAAATGCGCCTAATTTTGTTGCTGTTACAGCATTCTGAACACTGGCATGTGCAGAGATCATTATAACTCTGATGTCATTTCCTTTCTCTTTTAAATAACTCAAAATTTCAAAACCACTCTTAACCGGCATCTGAATATCGAGAAGTAGAACGTCATAACTTCCATATTCAAGTTTCTGAATCCCCTTAGTTGAATCGGTAGTGTAATCGACCGAGTAATCCTCGTACTCGAGAATCATTTTAATACTTTCGCAAATTTCATGTTCATCATCAATAACTAAAATTGACTTCATAGTTTAATCCTGATAAAAAGTAATTGATAAATTTTCAAAATATCCGAAGGAAGAATATTCTTATTACATTTAAGCGATTCAGCAAATAACTCTCCAAGGTGATTAGCAATTAAATCACGAAAACTATAACCACCTTCAATAAATAATCCCTCTTCCACGTTCTCTACAAAAATACCCATAAATTTGGATAAATTAAAAAATCCAAAGTTGTACCTCAGAAATGCATTACCGAAAAAGTGGGCAAGTTTATCTTTATCGCCAAAATCCGTTTCTGGAGTATCAAAAAATAATCTGGATGGTAAGTTTGCAACTTTTTGTTTAAATATTTTCCTGGGCGGTGATGGAAGCGGAAAATTTATTTGTGAACCGAATAGAAATCTTACTTTAATATGATTAAATGGTAAGCATGTAAATGTAAGTGTGAGTAAAGCTTCAGAGAAATCACCATCATAAAAATCAATTGCTTTTTGATAAATCAAATCGACCTGTGCAAGGTCATCGTTATTTTTTTTGAATGATTCAAATTCACTGGAAGCAATAAATTCTGATAAGTAAAACAATCCTCCGTAAAAAGTTTTATCAAATTTTGATTGTGCGGGTAAATTTTGAAAAGGGAAGAGGGTAATTAGAAAAACAAATAATATTCTTTTCAAAACAATTCGCCTTTTATGTTTGGATAACTCCGGTAGAGAATTTTTTAATTTCGGGGTTGTTATTAGCACATTCAATTGCGTTTGAAATATATTCCCGTGTCAGGGCTGGATCGATTACCTCATCAATCCATAAACGTGCTGCAGCGTATAGAGGTGAATTCTTCTCTTCGTAAGATTTTATAACCTCGTTTAATAATTTCTCTTTTTGCTCTTTAGTAAATTCTTTGCCGGATTTTTCCATTTGTTTAACTCTTATATCTAACAGAACACTGCTTGCCTGAGCACCACCCATCACCGCTATTTTCGCATTTGGATAAGCATAAATGAAACGTGGATCATAAGCTTTACCGCACATAGCATAATTACCGGCGCCGTAACTATTACCAATTATTATTGTGATTTTCGGTACCACAGAATTAGCAACGGCATTTACCATCTTTGCACCGTCCTTGATTATTCCGCCATGTTCAGCTTTGCTTCCAACCATAAAACCTGTTACATCCTGAAGAAAAACAAGAGGAATCTTTTTCTGATTGCAATTCATAATAAAGCGTGTAGCTTTATCAGCACTATCTGAATAAATTACTCCACCTATCTGCATTTCCCCCTTTTCGGTTTTAACAATATTTCTTTGATTAGCAACTATTCCAACTGCCCATCCATCAATTCGTGCATAAGCGGTAATAATTGTTTTACCATATCCAGCTTTGTATTCATCTATTTCAGAATTATCTACTATTCTTGCAAGCAATTCGTAAGTATCATAGGGTTTTGTTGTATCTTCGGGTAGAATACTGTAAATCTCTTTGGTCGCAAATTTTGGAGGAATTGTATCAATTTTATTAAATCCGGCAGTTTCATTTTTTCCATACTTACTAACGATGCTTCTAATCTGTGTTATACACTCCTGATCATTTTTCATGATGTAGTCCGTAACACCAGAAATATTGGATTGAACACGAGCCCCGCCAAGATTTTCGTTATTAATCTCCTCGCCAATAGCTGCTTTAACAAGATGCGACCCGGCTAAAAAAACAGATCCTTCGCCCTCTATTATTAGAGCTTCGTCACTCATTATTGGTAGATATGCACCGCCAGCAACGCATGGTCCCATTATTGCGGAGATCTGAGGAATTCCCAATGCAGACATCACAGCATTATTTCTGAAGATTCTACCAAAATGTTCTTTATCGGGAAAGATTTCATCCTGTAATGGAAGGAAAACACCGGCACTATCAACCAGGTAAATAATAGGTAAACGATTTTCAATAGCAACTTCCTGAGCACGTAAATTTTTCTTTGCTGTTATAGGAAACCAGGCACCGGCTTTAACAGTTGCATCATTAGCGACAATCACAAAATTTCTTCCATGAATTTTTCCGATACCGTAAATTGTTCCTGATGAAGGGGCACCGCCGAATTCATCATACATTCCATATGCAGCCAAAGTACTTAATTCTATAAAAGTAGAATCACTATCAATAAGTAAAGCAATTCTTTCCCGGGCGGTTAATTTCCCTTTTTCGTGTTGCTTTGCAATTGCATTTTTACCACCGCCGAGTTTTACTAAATCTTTTATTGCTTCTAATTTTCTAATAAGATTTTTATAATAATCTTCTTTTCGTAGTGTGGATTCGTTTTGTATTAAAGATGAACCGATTGGCTTCATAAAATTTCCTTAATCCTGTAAAAGGTCTCTTGCTAAAACTATTCTCTGAACTTCTGATGTTCCTTCACCAATAGTAAGAAGCTTAACATCTCTATAGAATTTTTCTACCGGGTAGTCTTTAACAAATCCATATCCGCCGAAAATTTGAACAGCTTCATTAGCAGCTTTAGTAGCAATTTCGCTTGCAAATAATTTTGCTTTAGCAGCAGCAGAAAGGACCGATTTACCGTTATCCTTAAGAATAGCAGCTTTATAAGTCATTAAACGTGCGGCTTCAATATCGGTTGCCATATCGGAGAGTTTAAATTGTATTCCCTGAAATTCCGAAATCGGTTTATTGAATTGTTTCCTTTCTTTTGAATAAGCTATTGAAGCATCGAGGCATCCTTGCGCAAGACCAACACTTAATGCTGCAATTGAAATTCTTCCTCCTTCAAGTATTTTCATTGCCTGAATAAATCCTTCGCCTTCAACTCCAATCAGGTTTTCTTTCGGGACTATACAATTTTCAAAAAGTAACTGTGTGGTTTCGCTTGCACGCATTCCAAGTTTGTTCTCTTTTTTACCTGCACTAAACCCGGGATAACCCTTTTCTACTATAAAAGCTGAGATCCCTTTTTTACATTTCGTCTTATCAGTAATAGCCATAACAACTGCTGTTTTACCCGATTCACCATGAGTAATAAAATTTTTTGTACCGTTCAAAATGTAATTATCACAATCTAATATTGCGGTAGTTTGCATAGCAGCAGCATCACTACCGGATGAGGGTTCTGTTAACCCCCATGCACCAATTACTTTACCGCTTGCCAGGTCAGGAAGATATTTTTTCTTCTGTTCTTGATTAGAATGCATAAGAATATGATTAGTACATAAACCATTATGTGCTGCAACTGAAAGTGAAATAGAAGGATCAATCCTTGCTAATTCTTCAACCACAATAGAATATTCTACATAACCTAATCCGGCTCCGCCATATTCTTCCGGAACAAGTATTCCAAGAAAACCTAAATCTCCAAGCTGACGCATTATATCAATCGGGAATTTCTGGGATTCGTCATATTCCATTACAACAGGTTTTATAACATTTTCTGCGAACTCTCTAATTGTATCTCTAATTGTCCGTCTATTTTCATCAAGATCTATAATGAATTGATTGTTATTAGTTTCCATTTCAGTCCCTTACTTTTTTAAAGTTATTGTAGATTGTTTCTGCGACCTGATAGGGAGAAGTAATTCCGTTTATTACATTTTTAAGCGACTCAATTAAAAATAGTTCACACTCGCTCGACCACAATTCGTTCTTAAGCAAGTTCTCTGCAATTTCTTTTATCCTGATTTTATAATTTTCTTCACGCTTCTCTTTAAGAAGATTATTATTAATCATGAAATTACGATGCCGTTCTATTTCCTCCGCAATTTCAGTTGTACCAACATTTTCTGAAGCAATACATTTAATAATATTTGGTAACCAATCTTTATCAGTATGATCTTTCAACATTAAGATTGTTTTTAATGCCGTCTGTGCTGAATCCGAGCCCGGTCGGTCGCTTTTATTAAGTACGAAAAAGTCGGCAATCTCCATCAATCCCGCTTTCATTGCTTGAATAGAATCGCCCGATTCAGGAACTAAAACCACAATTGTAGTATCGGCAGTTTTTGCAATATCAAGTTCAGATTGTCCTACGCCAACAGTTTCAAAAATAATTAAATCATAACCGGCTGCATCAAGAACATCGGCAGCATCAATGGTTTTTTTACTTAATCCGCCAAGACTACCGCGTGTAGCCATACTCCGGATAAAAATTCCGGGGTCATTTCCTATATCGTTCATTCGAACACGGTCACCAAGCAAAGCTCCACCGGTAAATGGGCTTGTGGGATCTACGGCAATAATTCCAATCTTCTTTTTTTGGTTG
>CAZEBL010000210.1:0-5219 GCA_964510325.1 uncultured Melioribacter sp.
TGAAAAAATTGTTATGGTTCCCGGTGCCTCTATGGGCGCTTCAACTGTTGTCGATCAAACCGGTCAAAAACAATCCGAGAAGTATCAATCCTATATGCGCTCCGAGATGAGAGCAACAGCGGAAAAAAACGGTCGTAGAACCGATATCGCTCAAGGAATGGTTGATGAGACTATTATTATTCCGGATCTAAAAGACGACAGCACAAAACTTGTTACTCTAACTTCCGAAGAAGCTCTTCAGTATCAAATGGCAGATACGGTTCTTACAAGTATTGAACAGGTAATGGATTATTTTAATTTGCAAAATGCCGATCTTGTTACTCTCGACTCCAACTGGGCAGAGGACTTTGTAAGATTTGTTAATAACCCGATTATTTCTTCTCTTCTTATAATGTTAGGACTTATTGGACTATACACAGAAATCAAAACTCCGGGTTGGGGACTTGCCGGAACAATAGGAGTAATATCACTTGCAATATTTTTTGGTGCCGGTTATATACTTGAGATTGCTTCAATAATAGAGATACTGATGTTTGTAATCGGTGTAATACTTCTAATTATAGAAATTTTTGTTATACCGGGATTTGGAATCTTCGGAATTGTCGGAATTTTACTGATGGTTGGAAGTTTATTCTTAGGGCTAATCTCGGATTTTGAGATGATCGACTGGAGTATAATATCAATTGCAATTATACAGCTTGGACTTACATTCTTATTAACATTTATTGTTATTTTTATTTTACTAAAATTTTTACCGAAGACAGATATGTGGGGAAAATTAATTCTTAAAGAACAGGTAGCCGCAAAATCCGGTTATGCTGCAAAACCCGCCTTCGAACATTTAATCGGTTTGGAAGGAGTTGCATTCACAGATTTACGACCATCGGGAACTGTACTGATTGATGGAAATAGAATTGATGTTGTAACTGAAGGGGACTATATTAAAAACGGAAGCCGTGTAAAGGTTAAATCTGTAGAGGGTTCTAAAGTAGTTGTTGAGGTTATAAAGTAGTTGAGTTTAGCTTAAAAAAGTCTTTAAATGTCAGTCTTCGACAAGCTCAGACTGACATTATTAAATAGAACTAAACTTCAACTTAAGTGCGCCTTAACTATTTCTTTTTAGTCTGACTCTTAATTTTACTTAAAGCAACTCAACAATATTTTTATTCGATGACTTTTCGGTTCTTTTAGTCGATTTAACTTTTTGCAACGAGTCTTTTGCTTTTACATCAACCGTTAAATCAATATTTGTTAGAGTTTCTGCTTTAATAAGCAATCCTTTATCGATATTAAAAATAATTCTACCATTGCCTGAAATTACCGGATCTTCGAACGTATATTTAACACCTTCTTCTTCACCCGATTTGTTACCGCTCCATTTTGCAGTTAAATCTGCCGTAATTAAGGCTCCCTTATCCCCGCTAAGATCTACAAAATCATTGACCTTGAATTGAGCGGTATTCTCAATATTAAATACGCTTACCTGAGCCGGATATTTTCTTTCCCATGTAGAATCTTTACCAACAGATTTTTCAGGGAGTTCACGGAACAATAATTGTGTCAATGGTCGTAATGCAGATTCACTTAAGTTTTTTGAGAGCTGGGATTTTTGATCGGCGGTTAATTTTTGTGGTTGCGGCTGCATTGAATTCATTTTATCGATCATCTTATCGAGCCGTGTTACTTCTATTACCTCACCTCGTGAACTCACCCTTGCCCGGTATGGAGAATTTGCAATGCTTGCATATTCAATAAAGCGGAGTTTTTCTTCTTGAGGTAATTCCGCTTTTGAATCGAATGTTATTTTCTGCCCGTTGATATTAGCATCAAGATTAATCGAAGCAATATTTACACTTAACTCAGCAATTTTGTCTTCGTCAATTTCAAGAACTTCTATATCAACATAATAAGTAAGAGTCTGCAAAAGCTTTGAATTGATTGTTGAATCGGTTTTTATCGTTTCATCAGATGTAGAAATTGTAGTTAATTTATAGTTGAATTTATCTCCTTTGGTAAACTTATACCTGAGTGATAAACTTCCTTCTTTTATGGGGATTGATTGATAATTATCCTGACTTACCTTTGATTCTTTTTTCTCTTCTGATTTAGAGCATCCAATTATAAGTGAGATAAATAATAAGCCGATAATTGAACTAAAAATTTTTTTTGTCATTTTATTTCCGGTTTAGTTAAATGAAACTCCCCCTTTTTAAAAAAGGGGAGTAGTGGTTTTAATTCCATCCGTTGATTTCGAGTAGCTCTTTACGGGAAAAGAAGTGGGAAATTTCTTTCAGAGCATTTTCATTCGAATCTGATCCGTGAACAATATTCTCCTGAATATTATCTGCATAGAGTTTTCTGATTGTCCCTTCTTCTGCTTTAGCAGGATCTGTTGCACCGATTAATTTACGGAATTCTTCTACCGCATTTTCTTTTTCTAATACAATCGGTACACTAGGTCCTGAGGTCATATATTTGATCAGGTCGTTAAAAAATGGTCTTTCTTTGTGGACTTCATAAAATCCCTTTGCAGAATCTTCAGTTAATCTTACCATCTTAAGTCCTAAGACTTTAAATCCTGCACTCTGAATATGTGAAATAACCTTTCCGATTAATTGTTTTCTTACACAATCGGGTTTTAGGATTGCTAGCGTTCGATTATTCAATTTTATCTCCTTATATGTAAAATATTATTTTCTTTTCTTAACCTGTCCGGATTTTTTTACAGCCTTATTTACACTTTTAGCTGGTTTGCTTTTCCCTTTAACCTTTGCACCAGTAATTTTCTTTTTCACACTTTTTCCTTTTGCCTTTGTACTTTTCTTTTTGTCGAGGGCTTTCTTCATAGTAACGCCGATTTCAGCGGGACTCTCAACAACATGAATACCGGCTTTTTTCATTGCAGCCATTTTTTCTGCTGCAGTTCCTTTACCACCTGAAATTATTGCTCCGGCATGACCCATACGTCTACCAGGAGGTGCAGTTCTTCCAGCAATAAATCCCACTACCGGTTTTTTAACATACTTCTTTATAAACTCAGCAGCTTCTTCTTCGGCACTACCGCCGATTTCGCCAATCATAATAATTCCTTCTGTACCCGGGTCTTCATTGAATAACTTAATTACATCAATAAATCTTGAACCGATCACCGGGTCGCCACCGATTCCAACACAAGTCGATTGACCGATTCCTAAGTCTGTTAATTGCTTGACTGCCTCGTAGGTAAGAGTTCCGCTTCGGCTTACAATACCGATTTTTCCTTGCTTGTGAATAAATCCGGGCATAATACCGATCTTAGCTTTCCCCGGTGAAATAACACCCGGGCAATTAGGTCCAATTAATGTAACACCTTTTCCTTTAATTGAATTATAAACCGAAATCATATCGCGTGCTGGGATTCCTTCGGTAATACATACTATCAGTTTAATTCCTGCATTCGCTGCTTCAAGAATCGCATCGGCGGCAAATGCCGGAGGAACAAATATTGCAGATGCCTCGGCTTTCACTTCCTTTACAGCATCAGCAACTGTATTGAAAATAGGAATATTTGTATCCTCAAATTTCTGACCACCCTTACCGGGTGTAACACCGCCTACTACATTGGTTCCGTATTCAACCATTTGACGTGTATGGAAGGAACCTTCTCCGCCGGTAATTCCTTGTACAATTACCCGCGTTTTTTTCTCAAGAAGAATACTCATTTTTTATCCCTTGGTATATGTTCTAAAATTGTTTAGGCAAAATTAAGAAAGGATAGTCAAATATACTTGCTAAAAATTATTGAAAGAGAATTTGAGCAAACTTAACTCATCAAATTCTTTTGCCATTATCTGCATACCGATCGGAAGTCCTTCCGAGTTATTTCCAATAGGAATATTGATCCCCGGAATACCGGCTAAGTTAGCTGATGTTGTATAAATATCCATTAAGTACATTTCCAGCGGATCGGTCGATTTTTCACCTATCTTAAATGCTACTGTTGGCGTCGTAGGTGTTATAATCAGGTCAACTTCCTTGAATGCTTTATCAAAATCTTCTTTCAACAATCTTCTAACCTTTTGAGCTTTACGGTAATAAGCATCATAATAGCCGGCAGAGAGAACATAAGTACCGAGCATTATTCTCCTTTTAACTTCACTTCCGAATCCTTCTGATCTCGACTTTACATACATCGCGTTAAGACTTTCGGCATTTCTGGTGCGGTAACCAAAGTGAGCTCCATCGTAACGCGCAAGGTTGGATGATGCCTCGGCAGTAGTAAGGATGTAATAAGTTGGAATCGAATACTCGGTGTGAGGAAGAGAAATCTCGGTTATTTCATGACCGGATGATTGAATTTTCTGGCAAGTCTCAGAGATTTTTTTTCTGATTTCTGGATCAAGACCTTCTGAGAAATATTCTTTCGGAAGTCCTATCTTAAATTTTTTTCCCTCTTTAATTTCATTTACAAAATCGGGAACCCTTTCGGTTGATGAGGTTGAATCATTCGGGTCATTACCAGAAATTACCTGGAGAATTAATGCAAGGTCGTAAATATTTTTTGCAAACGGACCGATCGTATCGAATGAGGACCCGTAAGCCGTAAGCCCGTAACGAGAGACCCTTCCGTATGTTGGTTTAAGCCCGAAAATACCACAGAATGCAGCCGGTTGTCTAATCGATCCTCCGGTATCGGTTCCTATAGAGGCATCGCATAAATTTGCAGCAACTGCCGTTGCCGAACCTCCGCTCGATCCACCGGGTACACGTGAATTATCGATAGGATTTAATACTGCACCGAATGCAGAGTTCTCATTTGAAGAACCCATTGCAAATTCATCGCAATTGGTTTTACCGATAATTATTGCATCTTCATCGATTAATTTCTGAACCGATGTAGCAGTATAGACTGATTCAAAATTTTTTAAGATGTTAGATGAACAGGTTAGAGGTCTATCTTTAATGGCAAGAACATCCTTAATTGCAAGAACCATTCCGGCAAGATGGCCCGATTTTCCTTCCTTTATTTTTTGTTCGATTTTCTCTGCGGTTTCAACTACATCAGGGAAGGTAAAATTAAATGCGTTGAGTTTTTTTTCTTTTTCAATTCGTGAAAGAAAAACCCTTACATTTTCTTTTAGCGATAACTTACCCGACCGGATTAACTCGATTTTTTCGGAGTGATTTTTATAATCTGGTAACAATAAATTCCCGGATTAGATTAATTCTCTAATTTTTTG
>CAZEBL010000211.1:0-5217 GCA_964510325.1 uncultured Melioribacter sp.
ACGAGGTCAAAAAGTGTTCTTCCGCAAGATGGGCACGCGATATATTCTGTTTTAGAAATTCTTGTCCTTGTTGCCTGAAGAATTCCAAAAGATGTTCTGTTAACAAAACCGGGATCCATCAACTTGCCGGATTTATCAATTCCACTTAACCAGACACCGTCGCCAAACCCATCAATCAATAATGCACCCGCATCTGTAGAACTGTACAAACGGAAATGATCTTCATCCACATTCTTATAGTCCCGTTTAATTATAACAGGATTTTTTGTTTCATGTAAAATCATTTCCATAAATGCTCTTCGTTGTTCGGCCATTCCATGAAGATTTTCGGTTGTAAGAATAAATACTATTGCCGGATTATTTTTTAACTCAGAAAAAGTTTTATCAAAGAGATCGGATATGCTTACCATAACAAAATTAATTATGAATGATAATTTTGATCTTTTTTTAAGGTCGTTTAATGTAAGAAGCGGAAATCCTTTGGTGGTGTCTGAAAGTTGTAACCATTTATCGTAATCGTAAATTACTTTTAAGTTATTCGGTGCATCAAATGGGAGTTCATTCTTACCAAGATAAATTAAATCGCATGCCTGATCATTCAAGTACCATTTATCTGTAACCGGTTCATAATTATATCCAACACTTTTTAATGCAGCCGGATCTTCCATCTGAGTATTACTTAAGTCGATTAATACTTTGGGAACAGTTCCTCCCCCAATTCCGGCAACCTCGAATGTTTCTCTTCTGGAATAAACAAAAGGATCAATTGGTGAAATTTCAATCGGTATTATTTCTTTATGATCAATTCTATCTTTATAACGATTGGCAAGAGATATTGCAACGGGGGCTTCATATTCTGGCTCTTCAGTTAAAGAGACTCTAATTGTGTCGCCAATTCCATCTTCAAGTAAAGTTCCTATTCCAACGGCAGATTTAATTCTTCCATCTTCGCCATCCCCGGCTTCGGTTACACCAAGGTGTAATGGATAATTCATTTTTTCTTCTTCCATCTTCCTGATTAGAAGTCTGTATGCCTGAATCATTACTTGCGGGTTACTTGCTTTCATAGAGAGAACAATATTATGGTAATTATTCTCCTCGCATATTCTAAGAAACTCTAAAGCAGATTCAACCATTCCCAGCGGTGTATCGCCGTATCGGCTCATAATTCTGTCTGATAATGATCCGTGGTTTGTACCGATACGCATTGCCGTTCCGTATTCCTTACAGATTTTAACAAGGGGGGTAAATCGTTCCCGTATTCTTTCAATTTCTTCTGCATATTCTGCATCGGTATATTCAATAGTCTGGAATTTTTTCTTATCAATATAATTACCCGGATTAACTCTAACTTTTTCTACTATACGCGCAGCAAGTTCTGCAGCATTAGGAGTGAAATGAATATCTGCTATTAAAGGAGCTTTATAACCCCGCTTACGTAATTCATTTTTAATGTTTTGAAGGTTCTGAGCTTCTTTCAAGCTTGGAGCTGTTATTCGTATATATTCACAACCGGCGTTAATCATTCTAATGGATTGTTCTACCGTTGCCAGGGTATTCATTGTATCGGTCGTTGTCATAGACTGAATACGAATTGGATTATTTCCCCCAAGGGGAATATCACCAATATAAACTTCCCGGGTTTTATAGCGGGAATAACGCGTTAAGCTTTCGCAATATTTTTTCAAGTTTTCTATCATATTTCTATAAACGACAGGACTTTACGGTAAGTTCTATTCAACTTAATTTTTTGCCAGCTCATTTAAAAATATTTTTATAAACTCACCCGCAGAGGAAGGGTCTTTTGCTGTAACAATATTGTTTGAGATAATAATCGGATTGTCTTTATATTCTACTCCGGTACGCTCAAGTTCTTTTTTATCATCTGGGCAACACGTGGCACATTCAGTAATAATACCGGCCTTAGCCAGTATTATAGGAGCGGCACAAATTGCACCAACGGGTTTTTTCTTTAAGTGGAATTTCCTTGCAATTGAATGGAGGTGTGAATTATTCCAGTAATTTCGAACTCCGCTCCCTCCAATAAAAATAATTCCGCCGAAATTACTTTCGTGAATGTTATAAAGCTGAATATCGTTCTTAACTTTCAAACCATTCGATCCGGAACACAAAGCATAAGCATCCGATGCAATAAACACTTTAACGTGTGATCTTTCCAGTTCGTTTATTATTATCAGGTATTCCTGCTCATTGAAATCCTGAGCGGGTAGAATTATCAGGACACTACGATTTATCAATGATATGCCATTAATTAAATTTTCCGGTAATAAAATACAAAGTTTAACTCTGATCGGCAATTGAACACGGTTTAGTTTAATTAATAAAATATCTAATTTCGTTTGTAGATTGTTTACGGTTTAGTATAAAGAGAGCGAAATTTATAATGCGGATACCCGAACAAAAAATTGAAGAGATAAGAAATAGTGCCAACATAGTTGATATTATTTCGGGATATGTTCAGCTTAAAAAACGAGGAAAGAATTTTATAGGGCTCTGCCCATTTCACCAGGAAAAAACTCCATCATTTACAGTTAGTGATGATAAACAGATTTATCATTGCTTTGGATGCGGAAACGGCGGTAATATTTTTAAGTTCCTTATGGAATTTAAAAACATCTCTTTTATTGAAGCCGTTGAAGAAGTGGCAGAATCACTTGGAATTAAAATTCAGTACGATAAAGATGTATATGATGAAAAGCAGAATGAACTTGAAGAGTATTACGAAATTAACCTTGTTGCAGCGCGCTATTTTTCGGATTGCTTATTAAAAAGCAATGAAGGAGAAGAAGCGCGTGAGTATTTAAAGAGAAGGGAAATTAAACTACAGAGCCAAAGATCATTTGGAATAGGTTACGCACCGTATGGATGGAATAATTTTCTGCTTCATGCAAGAGAAAACAGAATTGATCTTTCTAAAGCTAAATTACTTGGATTGATAGATATAAACGACAAAGGTGAGTATTACGATAAATTCCGTCACAGAATAATCTACCCTATCTTTTCACCCAACGGTCGCGTAATAGCTTTTGGCGGAAGAACATTAGAAAAACGAAATGATATTGCAAAGTATTTGAATTCTCCCGAATCCCCTATTTATTCAAAAAGAAAATCGTTGTATGGATTATTCCAATCCAAAGATGATATTCGAAAGCTCGACCGCGCTATTCTTGTTGAGGGTTATATGGACCTTATTTCGCTCTATCAAGCCGGGATAAAAAATGTAGTAGCTTCGTCGGGTACATCTTTAACCGATGAACAGGTTCAGCTCTTATCAAGATTTACAAAAAATATTATCATATTGTTCGATGCAGATCCCGCGGGTCAAAAAGCTTCTATTCGTTCTATAGAAATTTTGTTAAAACAAAATTTTGACGTGAAAGTTATTACGCTGCCGCAAGGGGAGGATCCCGATTCTTTTATTAATAAATCCGGCAAGGATAAGTTTGACGAGCTTGTCAACTCTGCCAGAAATTTTCTTGAATATCAGACTGCACAGTTCGAAGCACGGGGGCTGTTTGATGAACCGGCAAAAGCAACAGGAGCAATTCGTGAACTTGTAAGAACTCTTTCGCTTGTTGATGATGAACTTAAAAGGAATCTGCTGCTCAAATCAATCTCAAAAAAATTTAATTTGAGAGAGAAATTAATAGAGACTGAACTAAATTCTTTTCTTGATCAGCAGAAACAGAGAAATGGTATAAGCGAGAGGATGTCAAATAAAAATATCAAACTTCCTCAATCTCTTAGCACCGTTCATGTTTCGAATTCAGAAAATCCATTTGAAAAAGAATTGGTCCGGCTTTTATACAGCGGCAACGAAGAAATTATCGGTCATATTATAGATAGAATTGCTCCGGAGCTCTACTCGGATGCTAAATTAAAAAAGTTAGCCGAAATTGCTTATTCGGGATTTGAAGATCAGAAATTTTCTCCTTCTTATCTTATAGATAAAATTGATGATGAAGAACTGAGGAATTTTATTTTTAAAATTACTCTTGTTGATGAAACAATAAGTAAAAAGTGGGATGAAATTTCTTACAACGGAAAGATTGAAAAAGATACACTTGAATATGCAATTACAACCGTTACAAATTTCCTTGTAAATCAAATTGAGCAGCAGATAAAAAGAAATAATCAGATAATTGCAGAATCTAAAGATGAGCGGCTTCACCTGGAATTACTTATGCGGAATAAAGAATTACAGGAAGAAAAGAAATCGTTGATTAATCAGACAACAAAAAAATAAAATTATGAATTATAATCCATCCATTTACGAGATTAATACCCGAGTGTTTATAAAAAAGTTTGGTGCGGATACTAAATTAGACGACATCCCGGATTCATTCTGGAATAAGTTGAGCCAGAAACGGTTTGATTACGTGTGGTTAATGGGGGTTTGGAAAACATCTATTTCTGCAATAGAGAAATATTGTTTTGAAACCGAGCTGATTAATGATTATGAAAAAGCGTTAAAGAATTGGCAGAAAGAGGATGTAATCGGCTCCCCGTTTGCAATAGATGTTTACGAAATAAATGAATCCCTTGGCGGCCTGAAAAGTCTTATTAAACTAAAAACCAAGCTGAATGAAATGGGGATCAAACTAATTCTCGATTTTGTACCCAATCATTTTAATGCAGATACAAAATTATTGCAAACCAATCCCGAAATATTTTTATCGGTTGATAAAGAATCGTTTAATAAAGATTCTCATACATATTATCAACCAGACAAAAATGAAGAGAAATATTATGCGCATGGAAGAGACCCGTTTTTTCCGGCTTGGCAGGATACTGTACAAATAAATTTTTTCAGCATCGAAGCCAGAAAATTTTTAACCGAAATCTTGCTCAACCTTGTTGAAATTTGTGATGGGGTAAGGTGCGATATGGCAATGCTTGCTCTTAATAATGTATTTAAAAATACTTGGGCGGGTACGTTGTCTAAAAAAAATATTGAGCCGCTTCAATCAGAATTTTGGGCGGATGTAATTAAGACTGTAAAAAATAAACGTAATGATTTCCTCTTTATTGCAGAAGCTTATTGGAATCTTGAGTGGGAACTTCAACAGTTGGGATTTGATTACACATATGATAAAAGTTTTACAGATAGATTAAAAAACGATTCGGCTCTTTCAATTAAAGAACATCTTAATGCAGAAATGGATTATCATGCTAAATCACTGCGCTTTATAGAAA
>CAZEBL010000212.1:0-5150 GCA_964510325.1 uncultured Melioribacter sp.
AGCGGGTTTTTGTCCCTTAAACACATCAAGGTTTTGAAGAACATTTTGAAGAACCTGATCGAGGTATTCGCGAACTTTTTCGTCCTTATACTTCTTTTTTAGATTTTCAATTGCCATCGATGCAATATCAAAAGCATATTCACTCTCCAGTTGTATAACTTTTTCCTGGTAATCCTGAGTAAGTTTTAAACTTTCCTTAAAAAGTTTTTGAAGTTCTTCCTGGTAGCCGGCATATTTGGTTGTAATTTCTTCGGCATGTTCTTGAGTAATTTTTTGTGCTCTTACTAATTCATCAAGCTGGTAAATAAACACCGATTGATTTTCAATTACAGCTAAAATTTCCGGCCTTGCTAATTCACCAACCTTTATCTGACCGAGAGTAAAACCATCCACGCGCAATTTTTCTTCGAACTGATTCATCATCCTCTGTTGTGTTCTTCCGTATTCACCAAGGATCTGTTTCTTTTTTGAAAGAAACGGATCGATAGAAAGAACCTGTGGAATTTTTTCCTGAAGAAATTTTATTGTCCGGTTCAAATCCTTCTTAAAGTGGATTGCTTTACCGGCATCAAATACTAATAGAACTGGTCTGTCTTCGTCCTTAAAATTATTAACATATGCATAGTCGTATAACTTAGCATGATTGGAGCTAATAGATTCAAGTACTTTTTTAATAGTGGTAAATTTTCCAGTTCCTGAAAGACCTGTAATGAAAATATTATAACCGGGACTTCTAAGATCCACTCCAATACGCAACGCTTTTAATGCACGTTCCTGACCGATAATTCCTTCCATCGGTTTAACTGTCTTTGTAGTATCGAAATCAAAAATTTTCGGGTCGCATGTCCATCGTAAATCTTCGGGTTTAAGGTCAAAGTATTTAGCTGCTTTAAGAAGTGCCATTTTCTAAATCCTTTTGAGTGGATGTTTTCTATATCAAAAATAATATAAAAATAGTAAAGGTGTTTGGGTATTAATTGATATTATAGTGAGATTTCGAGTAATTTATAAAATACATTGACGCAACGAATTTCACCAATTTGCACGAAAAGTTCCATGGCTTTTTTAAGTAATTTTGATCAATTGTTATTGTTCAATCACTTGCCGATTATATTTAGAATTATCTACTTAAAGAATTTTTAATAATAATCTTTTAACTTTGCCAGTCGGTTTTTCGGAAAAATTTCCCTGTGCATTGTGCATAGTGGGTTTAATCTATTTTAAAAAGAATTATATGACTAATACAATAAAACAGTTTATCGAAAAGCTTCCTTCATTTACTACAATTATTAGTAGAGTAGTTGAGGGTAATTTTATTAATAACAGGATTTATGTATCATCACTTGCCGGCTCTTCCCGTCAGATTTTAATAAGTCAATTGCGAGAAGTTGAAAATCAGATTCTCCTGTTATGCCCGACAAATCAATTGGTTAACGAAACAAAGGTAGAACTTGGGGTATTAGGATGTGAGGATTTTTTGATTCAATCGCTGGAAGTTAATTCTGAATCCTTACAGGAGAATTTAACGGAGTTATCGAAAAAAGAGAAATTTATTCTGGTAACGACTTATGAAATTCTTAAGACCAGGCTTCCTTCCAGAATAGATATTGAGAAAAATACTTCGCGTATAGAAATAGGCGGAGATCTTTCTTATAATGAATTAATCGAATACTTAAACACAATCAACTATAACAGTGATAAATACGTCGATTCACCGGGAATGTTTTCTGTCCGCGGATCAATAATTGATTTCTGGTCATACAGCGAAAAGCAGCCCGTCAGAATTGAATTCGATGGCGACTTCATTGAATCGATCCGTCATTTCGATCCTGAAAATCAAAGATCGTTAGATAAACTAACCTCTGTTACTCTTGCTTCATCAATTGAATCTGAAAATGCACAACTGACAGGTTCTATTTTCGATTACTTAAACAATCCACTAATATTTGCAAACTCCTACGAACTTGAAAACCTATTCTCTAATAAGGACGAGGTTATACCTAAGAGGGAATCAATTGATGATCTTGATGTTGATCTTAAAGAGGAATTATACGAAGGGGAATCATTAATAACCGAGCAAGAGCATGCACAGGACCAAGATAAAAATACTATAATGCTCAAAAATATTTTTGAATATTCTGCACGGTGGATAATAGAAGACTTACTTGGCACTAATCCAGAAAGAATCAATCTCGAAATTTTGGATGCCCCAATTATCAATTCCAACCTCGAAATGCTTTCAAAATATCTAATCGATTATGCTACAAAAGAATATAAAATAATTGTCGCCGTTGAAAATGAACTTCAAATCCGGAGATTAAACGATCTCCTTTCCGATTTCAATAAAGATCTTTCCGATCTGATAGAGAATGGTTATATAAAAATTATTCTGTTTCCTGTTAAATCTGGATTTATTTATAAAGAGAATAAATTTGTTCTACTTTCCGATTACCAGATTTTTAACAAGCCGTATAGAACTAAAATTGTCAGTCCGTCTAAGTACAAAAAATCCCGTGTAAAAGATTTTGCATCAATAAAGAAGGGAGATTTTGTCGTTCACGAAAATTTCGGGATTGGTCAATATGCTGGATTGGAAACTATTAAGATCGGTTCGGTTGAACAGGAATCGATAAAAATATTATATGCTGATGGCGGGGTTGTATATGTTAATCTTAATTACCTATCGCTCGTAAAAAAATATTCTTCAAAAGAAAATGCTCAGCCTAAACTTTCGTTACTTGGAAGTAATGAATGGAAATCCACAAAGAAAAAAGTTAAGTCGCAAATAAAGGAAGCAGCAAGAGAGTTAATAACACTTTATGCAAAGCGGAAAGCTGCAAGAGGAATTTCTTTCAGTCCGGATTCAATATGGCAGCGGGAATTAGAAGCATCATTCTTTTACGAAGATACACCGGATCAAACCAGGGTAACCGAAGAAGTAAAACGTGATATGGAGAGCGAGAACCCGATGGATCGGCTTGTCTGCGGAGATGTCGGATTCGGAAAAACCGAAATTGCCGTCCGTGCTGCCTTTAAAGCAATTAACGATAGTAAACAGGTTGCTATGCTTGTTCCTACTACAATTCTCGCGGAACAACATTATAACACATTTAAAGACCGGCTTACACAATATCCGGTCCGGCTCGAAGCGCTCTCAAGATTCCAGACAAAATCTGAACAAACAAAAATTATTGATAAACTTGAAAGTGGTGAGATTGATCTTGTTATTGGAACTCACCGGCTTCTTTCTAAAGATATAAAATTTAAAGACCTTGGTCTGTTAATAATAGATGAAGAGCATCGGTTTGGTGTTATGGCAAAAGAGAAGTTAAGATCTCTACGTGCAAATGTGGATACACTTACATTAACGGCAACGCCAATTCCACGTACACTAAATCTATCTCTACTTGGCGCACGGGATCTTTCAATAATTGCAACACCTCCGCCTAACCGTCAGCCGATTTATACAAAGGTAGATACATTCGACATTTTCAAAGTACGCGAATGGATTCTTAACGAAGTTAAACGTAACGGTCAGATTTATTTTGTTCACGATCGTGTTCAATCGATCGAAAAAATTTCATCATATATTCAAAAACATATTCCGGAAATTAAAATTGGTGTTGCGCACGGACAGATGAAACCGGCTCAGCTCGAAAAAGTAATTTATGATTTCCTTAACAAAAAATATCACATGTTAATCTCTACTAAGATTATCGAATCGGGAATCGATATTCCTAATGTTAATACTATAATAGTTAACCGGGCAGACCGTTTTGGATTAGCAGAGCTTCATCAATTGCGCGGGAGAGTTGGCAGGAGTGACCGTCAGGCGTATGCATATTTTCTGGTTCCGTCCCTTAATTCTGTAACAAAGAAAGCAATTAGGCGGCTGCAAGCAATTGAAGAATATACAGATCTTGGAGAAGGATTTAATTTATCCATGCGCGATCTTGAAATACGTGGTGCCGGAAATCTGCTTGGAACAGAGCAAAGTGGTTTTATTGATTCTGTTGGATTTGAACTTTACATGAAGCTTCTTGACGAAGCAGTTGATGAATTGAAGCAAGATGAATTTAAGGATGTATTTAAGGATCTTCCCAAAGTAGCTGAACGATCCGAACCGACAATTGATGCTTACTTTGAAATCGGAATTCCTAAAACTTATATGGCCGATCAATCTGACCGGTTAAGTTTTTATACAGCACTCTTTTCAATGATTAAAATTGAAGAACTGGACGATATAAGAGAGGAGATGACCGACCGTTTTGGTAAACCACCTGTTATTGTTGAACGGCTTATTTCTGCGGCAGTATTAAGATATTACGCATCCACTGCATTGCTCGAAAGAATTGTTATTCAAAAAGAAAAAATTACGGTTGTACTTCCTAAAGCTGAGCGTGAAGATTTTTACAAAAATAAATTTGTTATGCTAATCGAGTTAATTAATAATAATTATACTAAGGATATTAAACTTATCCAGTCCAAGGAAGTACTAAAATTGGAAATTAAGAACAGGTTCGATTCGCCTGAAAAGGTTTTTGAATACATGAATAATTTATGTAAAAATATTGCCTCAATAATTTCTTAATTTATTTTTGTTAACTAAATTAAACTATCATTAAAACTTAATAGGGGAAATAAATGGGCAGAGTTATAAAAGTAGTGTTATTATTGATCTTTCTTGCATTAGTAGGAATTCAATTTGTCACTGTAGAAAGAACTAATCCTCCTGTAACAGGAGATATTCAAGCTCCGCCGCAAGTAAAAGAAATATTAAAGAAGTCCTGTTACGATTGTCATTCTAATGAAACAAAATGGCCATGGTACAGTTACGTTGCGCCGGTATCCTGGTTTGTATCTAATGATGTTGAGCAGGGAAGAAGACACTTAAATTTTTCTGATTGGGAAAAATATTCCAGCAATAAAAAATCCGAATCAAAAAAAGAAATTTGGGAGGAAGTCCGAGACGACAGAATGCCTATGGCAATTTATACCTACTCACATCCATCATCCAAGCTTGATATAACTCAGAAAAATGTGATTAAAAAATGGGCATCAGGAGAACTAAATTGGCAGTAAACATTAACTAACTGAAACCTCTGAAAAATTACAGATAATTTAAAAACTTTTTAATGAAAAGTGTTGTA
>CAZEBL010000213.1:0-5135 GCA_964510325.1 uncultured Melioribacter sp.
TCCAGAGAACATAACGATGCTAATATTTTGGTTCTTGGTGCAAAAGCTATTGGTGAGGAAACGATCAAATCAATTATAGACGTATTGCTTGGTAGTAATTTCCTTGGCGACCGTCATCAAAAAAGATTGGATAAGATAAAAGCAATAGAAGAAAAATATTCCAGAAAAAATTAATTCATACTTAATTGTAAAGAACAGAGTAACCCGCTTGTATATCGAAAAATCTCGTGTCGAATGGATCAAAAATCTTCTTCCGGATACATATTTACTATGTGTCCATTCACCTTTAATAGCTTCCAGAATAAAACCGGGACAATTCTGCAATATCAAAGTATCGGAATCGGACTTCCCATTACTTCGCCGTCCGTTTAGTATTTGTGAAGTTGATGGGGAATTCCTTCACTTTATGTTTGATGTTCATGGCGAGGGGACAAAAATATTATCAAAAAAACAAAAAGATGATATAATTGATATCCTCGGTCCATTAGGTAATGGTTTCGATTATACGGGAGATTATTCAACAGCAATAATTGCTGCCGGTGGAATCGGAATTGCTCCATTTCCTTATCTAATTCATCAACTACCACCAGATAAAAAAGTAATCAGCTTTTTCGGCGGACGGTCAAAAAATAATATTATTGAATATGGAATGAAGAACTTATCAATCTCTACTGATGATGGTTCAATAGGATTCAAAGGAAATGTTGTGCAATTAATAGAAAGCCAATATGATCAATTCAGAAATGAAACGGTAAGAATTTTTGCATGCGGTCCAAATCCAATGCTAAAAGCTCTTCAGGAATTCTCAATCAAAAATAATATTAAATGCCAGATAAGTACAGAAAGTGCAATGGCGTGCGGTTTTGGAATTTGCCAGGGATGTCCGATTGATAATGCGGATGGTGATGGATATTATCTTATCTGCAAAGATGGACCAGTCTTCGATGCTAAGATGGTGAGGTTATGAGTAATACAGACTTATCGGTAATTATTGGCAAACTCCACTTAAAAAATCCGGTTCTGCTTGCTTCAGGCACAGTGGGTTATGGAAATGAGATTTCGAAATTTACTGATCTAAGCAAACTTGGTGGCATCGTAACAAAATCATTGTCATTAAAACCACGTAAAGGAAATCCTCCTCAGAGAATTGTTGAAACTCCATCAGGAATGTTGAATGCAATAGGACTTGCTAATGTTGGTGTAGAAGATTTTATAAAAGAGAAAATTCCATTTCTTAAGGAATTGAATACTACCATAATTTGTAATATTGCTGCAAGCTCAATAGAAGAATATGTTGAATGTACAAAAATTCTAACTACGGTAGATACAATTAGTGCCTTCGAGATAAATGTATCCTGTCCAAATGTAAAAGAAGGAGGATTGATTTTTGGTAATGATTTGAATTCAGTTGGCAGAATTACTGAAATGGTTAGAGCAGTTACCAACAAACCATTGATTATAAAACTATCGCCAAATGTTTCAAGGATTTCTGAATTTGCACGGATAGTAAAAGAAGAGGGGGGCGATGCTGTTTCTGCAATTAATACATTGGTTGGAACTGCATTTGATATATGGACGCGTAAACCTAAAATTAAAAATGTAACCGGGGGACTCAGCGGTCCAGCCATAAAACCCGTTGCGCTTGCTAAAGTACTTGAAATAAAACGTAATGTTGATATACCGATAGTAGGTATTGGCGGAATTATGAATTGGATGGATACAGTTGAATTTATGATTGCCGGGGCTTCTGCGGTTCAGCTTGGTACAGTCAATTTTATTAATCCGAATGCCGGGGTTGAAATTCTTAGAGGATTGAATTCATACTGCGAAAAACAATCTATACAAAAGTTATCCGATTTAATCGGTTCTTTCCAGTTGTAAAATGAATATTCAAGACGCACTTAATAAGATTTTCTCAATGCATCAGTTCGATATTAAACTCGGGCTCGATCGCATAAAAAAATTACTAGAATTAATTGGAAACCCTCATAGTAATTTAAAATATATTCATATTGCCGGTTCAAATGGAAAAGGAAGTACAGCTTCTTTTATTGCAAGTATCCTAATGGAAGCGGGTTATAAAGTTGGATTATATACTTCGCCTCACCTTGTAAGATTCAACGAAAGAATAAGGATTAACGGAATTGAGATTGATGACAGTTATATAGCCGCATTTATTCACTCCATTGAACATATAATTGAACATGAGAAACCAACATTTTTCGAAATAACAACTGCACTTGCGTTCAAATACTTTAACGAAAACAATCCAGACTATGTTGTTTTAGAGACTGGACTTGGCGGGCGGCTTGATGCTACAAATGTTATCAATCCATTGGCTTCAGTCATTACATCTATTAGTCTTGAACACACAAATATTTTAGGTGAGACTCTTGAAAAAATTGCTTTTGAAAAAGCCGGGATAATCAAACCCGGCAATCCTGTCTTTACCGGATCATTACCTGAAGAAGCATTGGATGTAATTAAAAATCGTGCGGAGAATTTGAATTCACAGTTATTTGTTTTTAACCAATTTACCGAAAGTTTAGAACAGTCGGTTAATATTTCTCTTGATAAAAAAAATATTCACATATATAAAACCGGATTATCCGGTAGTCATCAATTTCATAATTCAGCCATTGCTATTAAGGTCTTATACGAACTATTAAACATTTCAGATATATCCATTATTAACAAGGGATTGATGAACGTTGTAACTAATACAGGAATTCAGGGCAGATACGAAATTATTAACGATAGACCACGGGTTATATTCGATGCAGCACACAATCCAGAAGGTATTGCTTCCTTTATTAGTGAGTTTTCTAAAGAGTATATTAATTACCCTAACAGGGTTCTCATTTTTGGTGCAATGAAGGATAAAGATATTATTTCCATGCTTAATCAATTAAAGCCATATTTCAATACATTTTATGCTGTTCAACCCGAATATGATAGGGCTGCAACAATTGAAGAATTAGTCGAAATTGGTGAGAGGAATGGTATTTACATGACACAATTAAAAGAATATAGTCCACTAATTGAAGACTTTATTAAGGGGGAAACCTGGGATTGCCTGGTAGTGCTTGGGTCCATTTATTTACTGGGGGAAATAAAATCAAAAATGATTAAAAAAAACTTGACAAATAGATAACGGAAAACTAACTTTGGCATGTGCCTCAATGTCTTCTGCATTAATTAATTAATCATAAAATCAAAAAATCAATTGTTTCCCCAAAAATTGTTTAACCGAATAAAAATCACGATCAAATAACAACTCTCAGGAATTATTTATGCCGATGGATATTTCAGAACTGCAATCAAAAAAAATTGTTGATCTCTACAAGATTGCAAAGGATTTCGGGTTAGCTGGATACAGCGACCTTCGTAAACAGGAACTAATTTTCAAAATTCTAGAAGCCCAATCACAAAAGGATGGTTTAACCTTCTCTAAAGGTGTGTTGGAAGTGTTACAGGATGGATACGGTTTTCTCCGTTCTGCTGATTATAATTACCTTCCTTCGCCGGACGATATCTACGTTTCGCCTTCTCAAATAAAACGTTTCAGTTTGCGAACGGGGGATTTTGTAAGTGGGCAGGTGCGTCCTCCTAAAGAAGGGGAGCGGTTCTTTGCTTTACTAAGAGTTGAAGCTGTAAATGGAAAAGATCCCGAAGCAATCCGCGAAAGAACTTTATTCGATAACCTTACTCCAATTTATCCTACCAAACGCTTGAAATTAGAATCGGCTCCCGGCGAGTATTCTATGAGGATTATGGACCTACTTTCTCCAATTGGTAAGGGTCAGAGAGGATTAATTGTTTCTCCACCCAAAGCCGGTAAAACAATTCTCCTTCAGAAAATTGCAAATTCGATTACAAGAAATCATCCAGAAGTTAAAATTATAATGTTGTTAATTGATGAACGTCCGGAAGAAGTTACAGATATGCAGCGTTCTGTTCAGGCAGAAGTAATAAGCTCAACATTCGATGAACCGGCAGACCGGCACGTTCAGGTTGCTAATATGGTTAGCGAAAAAGCTAAACGTATGGTTGAAGCTGGTGATGACGTTGTTATTCTGCTCGATTCAATTACGCGACTTGCACGCGCACATAATACGGTTATACCTCACAGCGGCAGAATTCTATCTGGTGGTGTTGACGCAAATGCGCTTCATAAACCAAAAAGATTTTTTGGATCCGCTCGTAATACAGAAGACGGCGGCAGCTTAACAATTATTGCTACTGCACTAATCGATACAGGAAGTAGAATGGACGAAGTTATTTTTGAAGAGTTCAAAGGTACCGGTAATATGGAACTTGTTCTTGATAGAAATCTTGCCGATAAGAGAATCTTCCCGGCTATCGATCTTAATAAATCTGGAACAAGAAAAGAAGAACTACTTCTTAAAGAAGATGAATTAAATAAAATCTGGATTCTTAGAAAACTGCTTGCAGATTTTGATCCGACAGAAGCAATGGAATTTATTTTAGATAAAATGAGAGGAACCAAGAACAATAAAGAATTCCTATTAAGTATGAATAGTTAGTAATTATGACCTTATTCCGCTCGCTAATAAATATCCGGTTTACATTACTTTTAATTTTTGTGTGTTCCTGGATAATTGCACAACCGTCTGCCAATCGTGATAGAAATTCAAGAGGGAATCTATTTGAAATAAATCTTCTCCCTGTAAATGATTCATCCGATTGCTACATATCTTTCAGTATTCCTTACAACCGTCTGATATTTGTAAAAAGCGGTGATACATTCAGTGCAGGTGTGCAACTTTTTTTTGATGTGAAACTCAACAATAAAATTGATCAGCGAAAATCATTTGCCAAAAAGGTTCTTGCCGATTCTTACGAAGAATCTCAATCAAAAGAAAAGTTGCTGGAAGGGTTTGTTAATTTCCGTTTGGCTGAAAATGAATATGTTGTTTACCCATCGTTAAAAATTGATAACACAAACCAGGTAATAAATCTTGATTCTGTTGTTATCAGTATTCCTAAATTGATTACGAATAAAATTTATCAGCCGGTTATAGTTCAACAATTAAAAGGGAACTGTGCGGGTAAAGGAATAGCCAGGTTGGTGAATAGAAATAATCGGGTACCGTTTGCACCGGATAATTTTA